>JBAZLW010000013.1:0-19924 GCA_041650095.1 Hydrogenophilaceae bacterium
TACAGCTCGGCGGGATCGAAATGCAGGTCCGCGACGCTGTCGCCGTAGGCGTTGTAATTCAGGCATTCGCCCAGTTCGCGCAGGGCATCGACCTGGGATTCGGCCAGCCCGAGCGGCTCCGCCGCCTTGTGCGCCGAGCCGTGCAGGTTGTCGCCGAAGGCCGCCGCCACCGCCCAGGCCCGATAACGGCCATCCAGGTGACGGTCGACCAGGAGGCTGGTACAGACCTCGGCCGAGGTATCGATATGGGGCTCGAAATTGGCATGGCTGGGCAACTCGCCCGGGTTGTGGTGATCGAACCAGCACACCTGGACGCCGGCATCCAGCAGGGCGACCAGCGGCGCCAGATTTTTCTCCACCGTGACGTCGAGCACCGTGACCCGGTCGCCAGTGCGCGCCGGTACCCGTTTGAGCAGGGCAAGGTCGCGCTTCACGCCGGTCACCAGTTCGGAGACCAGCGGTTCCGCCAGGCGTAGTTGATGCAAGGCACAAATGCCGTCGGCATCGCCGTTGAAGACATCAAAAATCATTGAGCTTTCTCCATAAAGCGGGCAGGCTCGCGCCGTTACTGGCCGAGATTATCCAATTGTCCTCGATGGGCACAACCAAAGCACGCTCGCTCAGCTATATCCTGGCCGCCTATTGCGCCGTGATCGCCGTCGCCAGCCTGTACCCCTTCGTCGGCTGGCTGCCCTGGCATGCCTGGTCGACCGATTTCCTGTTCGCGGCCATGCCACGCTACATCACCCGCAACGACATCAGCACCAACCTGCTGGCCTACCTGCCGTTCGGCTACCTGCTGGCGGTGCGCCTGTTCCGCCCCGGCCGGCGGGCCGGCCCCATCCTGCTGGCCTGTCTGGCCGGCGGCCTGATGAGCGTCACCATGGAAAGCCTCCAGGCCTGGCTGCCGGGCCGCGTCGCGTCCAATCTCGACATCGCACTGAACAGCCTGGGGGCACTGACCGGCGGCCTGCTGGCGCTGCATCATGTCCGCTGGCTGCGGACCTGGCGCAACCTGCAACGCTGGCGGGAGAACTGGTTCCTGCCCCATGGCGTGGCCACGCTGGGACTCTGGCTGCTGCTGCTGTGGGGGCTGACCCAGTTCGCCCTGGTGCCACAACCCGGCGTCGGCTGGCTGGAACTGCACCTGCGTCCGATCGACATGCCGCCGGACCGCTTCCAGCAATTGAATCTGCCCTGGTTCCTCGCCATGTTCCTGGAGATCGCAGCGCTGGGCGCCTTTGCCGCCTGCCTGCTGCGGCCGGGGCGCTATGCCAGCGGGGTTTTCCTGCTGTTCCTGGCCACCTTCGCGCTCAAGCTGCTGGTAGCGGCGGTGATGCTGAAGCTGCGCGTGCTGGGCGGCATCCTGTCGCTGGAGACTCTCGCCGCCTTCGTGCTGTCGCTGTGGCTACTGCTCCTGCCCTCGGTATCCCGGCATCGGCGGGCGGTCGCGTTCACCCTGCTGACCGTCGTTGTGCTTGGCCGGCTGTGGTGGGTGCCGTCGCCGTTATGGCCCTCCGGCAGCCTGCTCAACCTGATCGGTCTGGCCCGCCACCTGGCCGCGCTATGGCCCTGGCTGGCGCTCGCCTATCTGCTCCAGCGGATAGTCGATACAGCTCGCGTCCAGCGCCTCCTCCGTGACCGGAGGCGCGGCGGGGGTTGAGCCGACCGACAGTTCGAGCACGCCCTCCAGCTTGCGTACCAGGCAATGTACGCTCTGGCGGCCGGTCTCGAGCACGATATCGGCGGTCTGCATGTAGAGCGGATGACGCTGGTCATACAAGGCCTGCAACCTGGCCAGCGGATCCTCGGTCTGCAGCAGCGGCCGGTTGCGGTCGTGCCGGGTACGCTGATAGAGCTCATGCGGATGGCAGCGTAGATAGATCACCACGCCGCGCGCCTTGAGCCGTTCCCGGTTGAGCGGGTTGAGCACGGCGCCGCCGCCGGTGCCCAGCACGATGCCGTGGCGCCGGCTGAGTTCGTCGATCATGCACGCCTCCCGGCGGCGGAATCCCTCCTCGCCCTCGATCTCGAAGATGGTCGGGATGGACACCCCGCAGCGGGCCTCGATCTCGTGGTCGGAATCGAGAAAATCCAGGCCGCGATGCCTGGCCAGCATCCGTCCGATGGTGGTCTTGCCGGCGCCCATCAGGCCGATCAGGAATATGTTGTCGCTCGGGATCATGGCGCCATTTTACGCGATCAGCGCGAGCGTCGATGGTGGTCGAGCAGGCGGTCGATGGCCGACTTGAGGTCGCCGTCCGGCAGTTCGTGCTCCAGGTTATCCCAGGCCGCCAGGGCGCCCCGGCCCAGCCCGGTCTTGGCCGGGCGTTCCGGCCGCGCCCAATCGGCCTGCACGCGCACCTTGATCCGGTCCACCGTTTGCGCCTCGGTGGAAAGCGCGCGCGCCACGCTGTTGGCCTGGCTGCGCAACCGGGAGGCGGCGGAGCCGTTGCCGCACAGGATCAGGGCCTCGCCACCGGCGACGGCCACCACCTGGCAGGCCTGTGCCACTGCACGCGGCAACACCGTGACCAGTCGGTCGTTCAGTGCGCGCAGCCGCCGCGCCTCGGGCAAAAGGACGGCCAGGGCGCGCTCCTGACCGATCAGGACGCGGATACGCTGGAAGGATGTACGTATGGCCATGGAACTGTAAGAAGGCAGCAGTGTCCGCTATGGTAACATTCGTCGATTTCCCCAATCCTAGCGGTAACTTACTCATGTTCGTCCAGGCACTAAAGAAAGTATTCGGCAGCCGCAACGAGCGGCTGCTCAAGCAATATCGCGCCATCGTCAGCCGGATCAACGCCTTGGAGCCCGCCTTCGAAAAGCTCTCCAACGACGAGCTGCGCGGTAAGACCGATGAGTTCCGTGCCCGCCTGGGCCAGGGCGAGACCCTGGACCAGTTGCTGCCCGAGGCCTTCGCCGCGGTGCGCGAGGCCGCCAAGCGCACCCTCGGCATGCGCCATTACGACGTCCAGATGATCGGCGGCATCACCCTGTACCAGGGCAAGATCGCGGAGATGCGCACCGGCGAGGGCAAGACCCTGATGGCCACCCTGGCCGTCTATCTCAACGCCCTGCCCGGCAACGGCGTCCACGTGGTTACGGTGAACGACTACCTGGCCAGCCGCGACGCCGCCTGGATGGGCAAGATCTACAACTTCCTCGGCATGACCGTGGGCGTGATCCAGTCCCAGCAGCCCCAGGAGGACAAGCAGGCCGCCTACAATTCCGACATTACCTACGGCACCAACAACGAGTACGGCTTCGACTACCTGCGCGACAACATGGTCTACAGCCCGTCGCAACGGGTCCAGCGGCCACTCAACTACGCCATCGTCGACGAGGTCGACTCGATCCTGATCGACGAGGCGCGTACCCCGCTGATCATCTCCGGCCAGGCCGACGACAACGTCGCCATGTACCAGCGCATGAACGCGGTACCGCCCCGGCTGACCCGTCAGGAGAAGGAATACAAGGACGGCGAGACCGGCCCCCTAGGCGACTACATCGTCGACGAGAAGGCGCATACGGTCCTGATGACCGAGCAGGGCCACGAAAAGGTCGAGGCGATCCTGACCGAGATGGGCCTGCTGTCCGAGGGCGGTTCGCTCTACGACGCCGCCCACATCACCCTGGTGCACCACGTCTACGCCGCCCTGCGCGCCCACGTCCTCTATCACCGCGACCAGCATTACGTGGTGCAGAACAACGAGGTGGTCATCGTCGACGAATTCACCGGCCGCCTGATGACCGGCCGGCGCTGGTCGGACGGCCTGCACCAGGCGGTCGAGGCCAAGGAAGGCGTCGAGATCCAGCGCGAGAACCAGACCCTGGCCTCGATCACCTTCCAGAACTTCTTCCGGATGTACAAGAAGCTGGCCGGCATGACCGGCACGGCCGATACCGAGGCCTACGAATTCCAGCAGATCTACAGCCTGGAGACGGTGGTCATCCCGACCAACCGGCCGATGATCCGCAAGGACATGAACGACCTGGTCTACCGGACGGCGGAAGAGAAGTGGAAAGCGGTCGTCGCCGACCTCGCCGACTGCCACAAGCGCGGCCAGCCGGTGCTGGTCGGCACCACCTCGATCGAGGTCAACGAATTTCTGTCCGACCGCCTGACCAAGGCCAAGCTGCCGCACCAGGTCCTGAACGCCAAGCAGCACGCCCAGGAGGCCCAGGTGGTCGCCCAGGCCGGCCTGCCCGGCGGCATCACCATCGCCACCAACATGGCCGGCCGCGGCACCGACATCGTCCTGGGCGGCAGCATCGCCAAGGAAATCGACGCAATCGAGACCGACGAGACCCTGAGCGAGGCCGACAAGGCCGCTCGCCTGGCCGCCCTCAAGGCCGACTGGCAGAAGGTGCACGACCAGGTCCTGGCCGCCGGCGGCCTGCACATCATCGGCACCGAGCGGCACGAGTCGCGCCGGGTCGACAACCAGTTGCGCGGCCGTTCCGGCCGTCAGGGCGACCCCGGTTCGTCGCGTTTCTACCTGTCCCTGGAAGACCCGCTCCTGCGCATCTTCGGCGGCGAACGCCTGGGCGCGATCATGGAACGCCTGAAGATGCCGGAAGGCGAGGCGATCGAACACGGCATGGTCAACCGCTCCCTGGAGTCCGCCCAACGCAAGGTCGAGCAACGCAACTTCGACATCCGCAAGCAATTGCTGGAATACGACGACGTCGCCAACGACCAGCGCAAGGTCATCTACAGCCAGCGCAACGAACTGCTGGAGGCCGAGGACATTTCTGCCGGCATCCTGGGCATGCACGCCCAGATCCTCAATGACGTGATCAGCGAACACATCCTGCCCGGCAGCATGGCCGAGCAATGGGACATCGCCGGCCTGGAGCAGGCTTTGGCCAGCGAATTCCAGTTGCGCTGCCCGATCCAGGAATGGCTGGACAGTGACGAGAAGCTTGCCGAGCAGGGCGTGCGCGACAAGGTCGTCGAGGCCGCCCGCGCCTCCTATGCCGAGAAGGAAGCGCTGGCCGGCAACAACCTGCGTCAATTCGAGCACGCCATCCTGTTGCAGGGCCTGGACAACCACTGGCGCGAACACCTGGCCGCCATGGACCATCTGCGCCAGGGTATCCACCTGCGCGGCTACGCGGCCAAGAACCCGAAACAGGAATACAAGCGCGAGGCCTTCGAACTGTTCGAGGCCATGCTCGGCACCATCGCCCGCGAGGTCACCCAGATCACCCTGGCGGTGCAGATCCGCAGCCAGGAGGACGTGGCGGCAGTCGAGGCGCAGGAACCCGAGCTCAGCAACGTCCAGTACCATCATTCCGATTATGACGAGGCACTGGCCAGCGAGGACGACGAGGCCAGCGTGCCGACGGTACGCCAGCCCGAACACCGGATGCTCCCCAAGGTCGGCCGCAACGAGCCATGCCCGTGTGGCTCGGGCAAGAAGTACAAGCACTGTCACGGCCAGCTTAACTGACAGAGCGGCCGGCATGGAAAGCTACAAACTGGTCCTGCCCGAGCACCTGAACCACTACGGCTACCTGTTCGGCGGCAACATGCTGAAGTGGACCGACGAGGTGTCCTGGATCGCCGCCAGCCGGGACTTCCCCGGCTGCAAGTTCGTCACCGTGGCGATGGACCGGGTCGAGTTCAGGAAGAGCGTGCGCCAGGGCGCCATCCTGCGCTTCTCGGCCCAGCGCGGCGAGATGGGCAACAGTTCGGTGCGCTACCACGTGGAAGTCTTCTGCGACGATATCGAAAGCGGCACCGAGGACGCGGTCTTTGCCACCACCGTCACCTTCGTCTGCCTGGACGATCTCGGCCGGAAATCCGCTATCGCGCCCCAGGATTGACGCTGCGCACTTGAGTTGGCGCGCCTTTTACCCGACAATATAAGTCAACTTTGCCCGGAACGATCCCATGCCTTACTACATTTACAAGGTCGGCCCCCTGGGCATCCTCAACAAGCAGGCCCAGGCCGACAGCTACAAGGAGGCCAAGGCCGTCGCCAACGAGCTGCGCAAGGGTCTCGACCCCAATACCGGCACCCTGATCAAGATGATCTTCGCCGAGAACGAGTTGCAGGCCGAGGATACCCTGTCGCAGCCCAGGGAACTCGACCCCTCCCTGGCCGGCGACGATTACTAGCCCCCACCCCGGCCCTCCCCCGCCCCGGGAGAGGGGGTCTTTCGAGTCGCTACGCGACGTTAAAGTTTAAGGAGGACACCATGAGCGAAACCTTCTGTGACCTGGCCAAGGGCAAGTGCAAACCCTGCGAGGGCGGCATCCCGCCCCTGACGGCGGCCGAGATCGAAACCAACCTGAAGGGCCTGCAGGACTGGCAGGTGGTCGACGGCAAGCTGTGCAAGAACTTCAAGTTCCCCGACCATTACGTGACCATGACCTTCGTCAATGCGGTGGCCTGGATCTCCCACCAGCAGGGTCACCACCCCGACCTGGCAGTCGGCTACAACACCTGCCGGGTGGAATACATCACCCATGCCATCGGCGGGCTGTCCGAGAGCGACTTCATCTGCGCCGCCAAGATCGACGTTCTGACCGATCTCTGAGAGACTCCGGCCCATGTCCGGATACAACGAAGACGCCTACCGCGAAGCACGCCAGTCGGCCATCACCCTGGCCTGCCCGTTCGAGCGTGCCCTGCTGTCCCATTGCGTGGTCTGCTTCAAGGCCCGCAAGCTGTTGCTGGCCGAGCGCGAGGTGATCAGTTGCACCGAGGAACGCGCCTGCCAGCTCTGCCAGTCCTTTCACGTAACCCTGCACGACAACGCCCGCTTCGCACTCCATGTCGAGCCACACCAGCCCTGGCCGTTCGGCAAGGAGATCCGTGCCCAGTGCGGCGGCGTGCGGGGCCTGGCCGAGGTACTGGGAACCCAGCCCGGCATGCAGGCCGACGTCGCCCTGCTGGTCAACGAGGGCATCCTGAAGTACGGCGACCTCGACCGCTTCCCCTATTCCGAGATCATGCGGGCGGTGGTGCACTTCGAGCCGCGCCCACGCCGCTCATGAAGGTGGCGGTCATCGGCGCCGGCCCGGCCGGCATGTCCTGCGCCAACGCCCTGCTCAGCTTCGGCATGGAACCGGTGGTGATCGAGCGCGCCGACCACGTCGGCGGCATCCAGCGCGCCAATTTCCATCCCAACCTGTGGATGCTGGGCATGCCGGGCGAGACCGGCACCGAGATCACCGAACGGCTGGCCAGCCACTATTTCGACCTGCCTATCGCCACCCACCTCAAGGCCACTATCCAGGCTGTCGCCCGCACTGATGATGGCTTCAGCCTGAGCCTGACCACATCATCGGGCGACAGCGAGTTGGCCGCTGCGGCCGTGGTGCTCGCCACGGGCAGCCAGCCCCGCTCGACTCCGGAACTGACGGCACTGGCAGAAAAGTCCGACCGGGTCATTATCGGCCCCCTCTCCGAGACCATCCGTGACGGCATCCGCGCCGGCAGGGTGCTGATACTCGGCGGCGGCGACAATGCCCTCGACCACGCACTCTATCTGGCCGAGCGGGGCAACCGGGTCACCGTCTGTGCCCGGCGCGATTTCTCTGCCCGCCGGCAGTTCCAGACTGCCTGCGCCGGCAGGACGGAGATCGAGCTGCGCAAGACGTGCCTCCCGAACGCCCTGGCGGCGCTCGAGGACGGCCTCTCGGCCCGTTTGAACGGCACCGCGGAGACCTATGACTGGTTGTTGGTGATGTACGGTTATGAGCCCAACACCGGGATATTGCAGCGGTTCGAGCCGGTTATCCGGCCCCGCCTGGCCGACAGCAGCCACATCCATGTCGATCGCGGCCAACGCACCTCGGTGCCCGGCATCTACGCCGCCGGCGACGTCACCGACTGCATCCAGCCCTCGGTGCCGACCGCCATCGCCCAAGGCCTGGCGGCCGCCAAGTCGATCGAACTCGATCAGGCCACGCAGTCGACGTAATAGCGGGTGTGGCCGTTGCTGCGGTCCTTCACCAGGCCGTGCACGTCGGTCTCGAAACCGGGGAATTTCTCGTTGAACTCGCGCGCGAACTGCAAGTAGCGGACGATGGTGTTGTTGAAGCGCTCGCCCGGGATCAGCAGCGGAATGCCCGGTGGATAGGGCGTCAGCAGGATCGAGGTGATGCGCCCTTCCAGGTGGTCGATCTCGACCCGCTCGATCTCGCGATGCGCCATTTTGGCGAAGGCGTCGGCCGGACGCATCGCCGGCACCATGTCGGACAGATACATCTCGGTGGTCAGGCGGGCGACGTCGTTGGCCTTGTAGACCTCGTGGATCTGGTCGCACAGTTCCTTGAGGCCAATCCGCTCGTAACGCGGATACTTGGCGACGAAATCGGGCATCAGGCGCCACAAGGGCTGGTTGCGGTCGTAGTCGTCCTTGAACTGCTGCAACTCGGTCACCATGGTGTTCCAGCGGCCCTTGGTGATGCCGATGGTGAACATGATGAAGAATGAATAGAGGCCGGTCTTCTCGACGATGACGCCGTGCTCGGCCAGGTACTTGGTCAGCACGGCGGCCGGTATGCCGGTATCGGCGAAATCACCATCCACATCCAGACCGGGGGTAATGACCGTGGCCTTGATCGGATCGAGCAGGTTGAAGCCGGTCGCCAACTTGCCGAAGCCGTGCCACTTCTCGCCCGCTTTGAGGGTCCAGGCGGCGCGCTCCTCGATACCCTCTTCCGAAAGATCCTTCGGTCCCCAGACCTTGAACCACCAGTCGTTGCCCAGTTCGGTGCCGACCTTGCGCATGGCGCGGCGGAAGTCGAGCGCCTCGGCAATCGACTCCTCGACCAATGCACGGCCGCCCGGCTCCTCCATCATCGCCGCCGCCACGTCGCAGGAAGCGATGATGGCGTACTGCGGCGAAGTCGAGGTATGCATCAGGAAGGCCTCGTTGAAGACATCCTGGTCGAGCTTTCGGGTCTGCGAGTCCTGCACCAGTATCTGCGAGGCCTGGCTCAAGCCGGCCAGCAGCTTGTGGGTGGACTGGGTGGCGAACACCATCGAGTCCTGGCAGCGCGGCCGGTCGGCGCCGATGGCATGGTAATCGCCATAGAAGTCGTGGAACACGGCGTGCGGCAGCCAGGCCTCGTCGAAATGCAGGCTGTCGATCTTGCCGTCCAGCATCTCCTTGATCTCCTCCACGTTGTAGAGGATGCCGTCGTAGGTCGACTGGGTGATGGTCAGCACGCGCGGCTTGGCGTCCTTGTCCGCGAACGGGTGGGCGGCGATCTTCCTCTTGATGTTCTTCCACTCGAATTCGGACTTCGGGATCGGCCCGATGATGCCGTAGTGGTTGCGGGTGGGCATCAGGAACACCGGGATGGCGCCGGTCATGATGATCGCGTGCAGGATCGACTTGTGGCAGTTGCGGTCGACCACCACCACATCGCCTGGCGCCACGGTGGAGTGCCAGACGATCTTGTTCGAGGTCGAGGTGCCGTTGGTGACGAAGAACAGGTGGTCGGCCTGGAAGATGCGCGCCGCGTTGCGCTCCGAGGCGGCGACCGGACCGGTGTGATCGAGCAGCTGACCGAGTTCCTCGACCGCATTGCAGACGTCGGCGCGCAACATGTTTTCGCCGAAGAACTGGTGGAACATCTGGCCGACCGGCGACTTCAGGAAGGCGACGCCGCCGGAGTGACCGGGGCAGTGCCAGGAATAGGAGCCGTCGGCGGCGTAATGGGTCAGGGCACGGAAGAACGGCGGCGGCAGCGAATCCAGGTAGGTCTTGGTCTCGCGCACGATCAGGCGGGCGACGAACTCCGGCGTATCCTCGAACATGTGGATGAAGCCGTGCAGTTCGCGCAGGACATCGTTGGGGATATGCCGGCTGGTACGCGTCTCGCCATACAGGAAGATGGGGATATCCGTGTTGCGGTAGCGGATTTCCTCGACGAAGGAGCGCAGTTCGGCGATGGTCTCGTCAGCCTCCCCGGAAGAGAAATCCTCGTCATCCACGGACAGGATGAAACCCGAGGCCCGGCTCTGCTGCTGCGCGAAGGAGGACAGGTCGCCGTAGCTGGTGACGCCAAGCACCTCCATGCCTTCTTCCTCCAGTGCCTTGGCCAGGGCACGGATGCCGAGGCCCGAGGCGTTCTCGGAGCGGAAGTCCTCATCGATGATGATGACCGGAAAATGGAAACGCATGACCTGTCCTCGCTGGACGGTTGAATGAATCGCGGAATTATACGAACTGCGTACGCCCGGATAATTAAATTTTCGGCAGGGTGACGCCGGTCTGGCCCTGATATTTGCCGCCGCGGTCGCGATAGGAAGTTTCGCACACCTCGTCCGACTCGAAGAACAGCATCTGGGCGACGCCCTCGTTGGCGTAGATCCGGGCCGGCAGCGGCGTGGTGTTGGAGAACTCCAGGGTCACATGGCCCTCCCATTCCGGCTCCAGCGGCGTCACGTTGACGATGATGCCGCAGCGCGCGTAGGTGCTCTTGCCCAGGCAGACCACCAGGACGTTGCGCGGGATGCGGAAATACTCGACCGTGCGCGCCAGGGCGAACGAGTTGGGCGGGATGATGCAGTAGTCGCCCTTCACCTCGACGAATGAGTTCGGATCGAAATGCTTGGGATCGACGATGGTCGAATTGATATTGGTGAACAGCTTGAATTCGTCCGAGCAGCGCACGTCGTAGCCGTAGCTCGAGGTGCCGTAGGAGACGATCTTCTCGCCGTTCACGGACTTGACCTGGCCCGGCTCGAAGGGCTCGATCATGCCGTGTTCCTGTGCCGCGCGGCGGATCCACTTGTCGGATTTGATGCTCATCTCTGCCTGTCCCCGGAAAACGAAAGGCCGCGCCTGGCGGCGCGGCCCATTATGCTACCCGCTCGAGCGGCTTACGTGTTCTGAATCACGATGCTGGGGAACTTGGCGCTGTGGTCCACGGCCAGGTCGCCGACCTTGACCGCGACGCGGCGGGCGATCTGCCGGTAGATCTCGGCGATGCGCGATTCCGGCTCGGCCACCACGGTCGGCTTGCCGGCATCGGTCTCTTCGCGGATGCGGATGTCGAGCGGCAGGCCACCGAGGAACTCGACACCGTAGTCGCCACACATCTTCTGGCCGCCGCCGGCGCCAAAGATCGGCTCTTCGTTACCGCACTTGGAACAGATGTGCAGGGACATGTTCTCGACCACGCCGAGGATGGGCACGCCCACCTTCTCGAACATCTTGAGGCCCTTGCGGGCGTCGATCAGGGCGATGTCCTGCGGCGTGGTGACGATCACCGCGCCGGTCACCGGCACGCGCTGGGCCAGGGTCAGCTGGATGTCGCCGGTACCCGGCGGCAGGTCGACCACCAGGTAGTCGAGCTCTTTCCACTTGGTCTGGTTGAGCAGTTGCTCCAGGGCCTGGGTGACCATCGGGCCGCGCCAGACCATGGGGGTGTCGACGTCGATCAGGAAGCCGATCGACATGGCCTGGAGGCCGTGGCCGATCATCGGCTCCAGGGACTGACCGTCGTCCGAGACCGGCCGGCCGACGATGCCCAGCATGGTCGGCTGCGACGGGCCGTAGATGTCGGCGTCCAGCATGCCGACCGAAGCGCCTTCGGCGGCCAGGGCCAGGGCCAGGTTGACGGCGGTGGTCGACTTGCCGACGCCGCCCTTGCCGGAGGCCACGGCGATGATGTTCTTGACGCCCGGGATCAGTTTGACACCGCGCTGCACGCTATGGGCGACGATCTTCCAGGAAATGCTGGCTTCCGCGCTTTCAACACCCGGAACGGTCTTGATCTTGGCCTCGACCTGGGCCTTGATCTGGGCCATGACCATCTTGGCCGGATAGGGCAACACCACGTCCAGGGTGACCTTGCCGCCGTCGATCTTGATGTTGCGGGCCGACTTGGAAGAGATGAAATCCTTCTGGGTATTGGGATCGACCAGCTCTTTCAGAGCGGCCTGGACTTGCTGTTCGGAAACCGACATGTTGTACCTCGGATCAAAAATAAAAAAGGGGCTGCCGGACAGATATGGGCACCGGCGAGTTATTCAAGCCATGGGCTAATAGTTGATTATTTTACTCGATCAATTGCCGGGTGGCACGCTTGTTGTTACGACAGGCACGCCACCCGTCGAGGTGCGCGCCAAGCCTACCCGGCATCCTGTCGATACCGTTTCAATCGCTCAGTTGGGCGATGTCGGCAAAGGTGTGCGCGACCGGCAAGGTATGGATGGTCATGTCGAGCTGGCGACCGATCTGCGAGGTGGAGAACATGCCGCGCAGGATCTGGCTGCGGTCGGGTTGCCGTTCAACCACCAGGGCGTGCTGGCGCCCCTGGCCTTGCAGGGTGGCCACCACGTCGCCCACCCGCGCGACCTGCAGGTCGTCGATGCAGATCACATCGAGCTTTTCCCGCGGCGTCATGATGTCCTTGACCAACACGTCGGCGTGGCGGATGCCCTGGGTCTGGATGACCCGGATCGGCCGTTCGCTGGTCAGGTCGGTGGCGGTGACCAGGCCGAGAATATGGTTCTGGTCGTCGGCCACCAGCAGCAAGCGGACGCCGTGGTGGATCATCTTGGTGCGCGCGGTCTCGATGCTTTCCAGGGGCAGGATGGTCTGCGCCGTCACCACGGCGAAGTCGGTCATCACCGACAGGGCCGGCTGATCCAGGGTGACCGATTCGGTCACCTGTTGCCGTGGGTTCATGTAGGTCGCGCCCTTCTGCAGGGGCGCCACGGGCAACGTGCGATAAGCGGTACTCATGGTTTCTCTTTCCGAATTAACAACGCCCGTTGTGGGCTTTCATGCCGCAGCCGAACTGATGGCGGGCACGGGTATGGCTGTCGATCTGGAGGAAATGCTCCAGTTCCTCCAGGGCCAGACGATAGACCTCCTGCTTGAACTCCACCACCGTCTTGACCGGATCCCAATACTCGTTCCAGCGCCAGGCATCGAATTCCGGATGCGCAGAGGCACGCAGACAGAAGTCGTTGTCGCGTCCGATCAAGCGCAACAGGAACCAGATCTGCTTCTGTCCCCGGTAATGGCCACGCCATTCCCGCCGCACCCATTCCCTGGGCACATCGTAGCGCAGCCAGTTACGGGTTCGACCCAGAATGTGGACGTGCTCCGGTCGCAGGCCGACTTCTTCCTGGAGTTCGCGGAACATCGCCAACTCGGGCGTCTCGCCATGCTTGATGCCACCTTGGGGGAACTGCCAGGAATCCTGCCTGACCCGCTTGCCCCAAAACACCTCGTTCCTGGCATTGCACACGACAATACCCACATTCGGCCGGTAACCGTCTTTGTCGATCATGGCCGTCCTCAACAATTTCTTGCACTATGCGGGATTCTCCCATCCTTCGCCGGGCTTGCAAAGACAACAAACCGGATCAGGAGCGAAAGCCCCCGGCATCATTCGTGTTGTATTGCTTCATGCGCTCGACGAAGACGGGCATTTCCAGACCCAGACGTGCCTCCAGCCGGCGCGCACGCTCGTTCAGATTGGCAAAGCGCAAATCCGGCAGCGGCGGCCTGAAGGCGAACAGCTGGATGTTGCCCTTCTTCTCGGCCGGCAGGATCAGGGTGTGGTCGTCGAAGGCACGGGCGACCCGGTCGAAATAGATATCGAAAAACCGGTCCGAGCCCCACAGGTTGAATACCGCCACCCCGCCCGGCGCCAGGGCATCCCGGCAGGCGGCATAAAAGTCCTCCGAGGCCAGGGCCTCGACGATGCGCTGCGCATCGTAGCCGTCGACCAGCAGGACATCGAGCGCACCAGACTGCTCCCGAACGTACTGCGCGCCGTCGCCGACGATCACGGACAGACGTTCGTCGTCTTCCGGCAGTAGGAAGAAACTGCGCGCTGCCGACACCACCTTAGGGTTGATCTCCAGGGCCGCCAAATGGGAATCCGGCAGGTTGCGGTGGATGAACTTGGCCACTGAGGCGCCGCCAAGACCGATCAGGGCGATCTTGCCAGGCGCCTCGTTGAACAGCAGAAAGGCCAGCATGGCGCGGGTGTATTCCAGTTCCAGCGCATACGGGTCCTTGATGCGCATGGCGCTCTGGATGGCCGGGCCGCCCAGGTGGAGGTAACGGATGCCTTTCTTTTCGCTGATCTCGACCGGATCAAAATCGGGTGTCAGTCTTTGTCTGCTGAACGGACGCATAAAACCAATCGTCGCGAAGCGACGCAAAAGACCCCCTCGCCCACAGGCGGGAGAGGGTCGGGGTGAGGGAAAACCATGTTTCGGCGCAGGCTAACATGCGCCAAACGCATGTTAAGCGAAGCGGCCGAAGCCAAACGAACGAGGTAATTGCGCCGATCATTATACTGGGCGACGTGATCGCCTCGTTCGTTGGGTAGAATTCGCTTTTGCTAATTATTAAAGCCTAACATGCGTACCTCCCGATTTTTCCTCTCCACCAGCAAGGAAGCCCCGACCGAAGCCGAACTGGTCTCGCACAAACTGATGCTCCGGGCCGGCCTGATCAAGCGCCTGGGCTCCGGCCTGTACACCTGGATGCCCCTGGGTCTGCGCATCCTGCGCAAGGTCGAGGCCATCGTGCGCGAGGAAATGAACCGGGCCGGCGCCATCGAGCTCCTGATGCCCGCCGTGCAGCCCGCCGAACTGTGGCAGGAATCCGGCCGCTGGGCGGTATTCGGGCCGCAGATGCTGAAGATCAAGGACCGCCACGCGCGCGACTTCTGCTTCGGGCCGACCCACGAGGAAGTCATCACCGACCTGGCGCGCAAGGAGTTGAAGAGCTACAAGCAGCTGCCGGTCAACTTCTATCAGGTCCAGACCAAGTTCCGCGACGAGATCCGACCCCGCTTCGGGGTGATGCGGGCGCGCGAGTTCCTGATGAAGGACGCCTACTCCTTCCACCTCGACGAGGCCAGCCTGGATGAGACCTACCAGGTCATGTACCAGGCCTACTCGCGCATCTTCACCCGCCTGGGCCTGAAGTTCCGCGCCGTTGCCGCCGACACCGGCGCGATTGGTGGTTCCGGCTCGCACGAATTCCACGTCCTGGCCGATTCGGGCGAGGACGCCATCGCCTTCTGTCCGGCCTCCGACTACGCCGCCAACGTCGAGATGGCCGAGGCCCTGGCCCCCGCCGGCCTGCGCCCGGCCGCGACCGAGGCCATGCGCGACGTCGATACGCCCAAGCAGACCACCTGCGAGGACGTCGCCGCCCTGCTCGGCATCCCGCTCACCAGGACCGTCAAGCTGATCGCCATCATGGCCGAGGACAGGCTTACCGTCCTGCTGATCCGCGGCGACCACAGCCTGAACGAGGTCAAGACCAGCAAGATCGACGGACTGGCCGACTTCCGCTTCGCCAGCGACGAGGAGATCCGCGCCGCCTTCGCCTGCCCGCCCGGCTTCCTCGGCCCGGTCGGCCTGGACCGCGCCAAGATCCACGTCATCGCCGACCGCACCGTGGCCGCCATGGCCGACTTCGTCTGCGGCGCCAACAAGCCGAAATTCCACACCGCCGGCGTCAACTGGGGCCGCGACCTGCCCGAGCCCGACCTGGTGGCCGACATCCGCAACGTCGTCGCGGGCGACCCCAGCTCGGACGGCCAGGGCAGCCTGGATCTTTGCCGCGGCATCGAGGTCGGCCACATCTTCAAGCTCGGCACTAAATACTCCGAGGCCCTGAATGCCACCGTGCTGGACGAGCAGGGCAAGACCCGCACCTTGGTCATGGGTTGCTACGGCATCGGCGTCTCGCGCATCGTCGGCGCCGCCATCGAGCAGGGCAACGACGAACGTGGCATCGTTTTCCCGGCCGCCATCGCGCCGTTCGAACTGGCCATCGTGCCGCTCGGCTATGGCCGCAACGAGCAGGTCAAGGAAACTGCCGATGCGCTCTACAATGAATTGACGGCAGCCGGCATCGACGTGGTGCTGGACGACCGCGACGAACGGCCGGGCGTGATGTTCGCCGACATGGAACTGATCGGCGTCGCCCATCGTCTGGTGGTCAGCGAGCGCGGCCTCAAGGAAGGCCAGCTCGAATACCAGGCCCGCAGCGACGCCCAGGCGAGCAAGATCGCCCAGGCCGATGCAGCAGCTTTCATAGAGGAACGCATCAAGGCATGTCGAAGCTGAAATATCTGATCTGGTTGACGCTCTTATGCGCAGCCCCGGTGCTGGCCGGCGCGCAGAAGTACGAGCCGTTGTCGACCAGCGTCCAGGCCAGCCTGTCCAAGGCCATCTCCGACCGCGCGGCCGACTCACGCTTCCTGGATACTCCTGCCGCCAGGGCCTGGATTGTCGAGATGTCACGCCGGCTGGTGCGCCGGGTTCCCGACCCGGACTTCCGCCTGGACCTGCTCGGCTCGGTCTACTACGAGGCCAGTCGGGCCGGCCTGGAGCCGGATTTGGTGATGGGCCTCATGGAAGTGGAAAGCGGCTTCCGCAAGTACGCCGTGTCCTCGGCCGGCGCCCGTGGCTTCATGCAGGTGATGCCGTTCTGGGTCGACCTGATCGGCACCCCGGAACACAACCTGTTCCATCTTCGCACCAACCTGAAATACGGCTGCACCATCCTGCGCCACTACCTCGACATCGAAAAAGGCGACCTGTTTCGGGCGCTCGGCCGCTACAACGGCAGCCTGGGGCAGGCGGAATATCCCAACCTGGTGCTGGCGGCCTGGAAGAATCACTGGGATTACGACGAAGATGCGGCAGTACCCGGCCAGCAGGCACGCGCAAACCAATGATTGACCAGGCCAGGCGGTGCGGTCTCGTCCCCTGATGGAAGCCGCTCGTAAAAACTTCCGAGACCCTGAAACCACGCCATGCAGACTGGAAACCTATATGCCGGCGCCACACCGACCGGGGCTGGTGAGCGCTTCGATCCACTCTTGAAACACAAGAATCTGGTCATCGAGCGGATTGTGAGTTCTGCGGCGGTCACGTCCCAAGATTACATGCAGCCCCAGGATGAATGGGTAGTACTCATCCAGGGCGAAGCGGTCCTACAAGTCGCCGGCGAAACCGTTGCCCTCAAATCCGGTGACTACCTGTTCCTGCCCGCGGGCACACCGCACACCGTGGAACATGCCTCCGAGGGCGCCCTCTGGCTGGCCGTGCATCTTCATGGCGAGCGGCAACAGGCGCCATAGGATCAGCCACCAGAAAACGAACAACGCGGCCGAAGCCGCGTTGTTCATGGTCATACCGAAGCGGTTTACTTCACCGCTTCCTTGAGCTGGTCGAGGATGGCGGGGTTTTAGTTCGGGCCGCGCTACGCGCTTAACCTGCCGCAAAAGCGGCAGGTTAGCCTTCACTGAAGTCCTGCGATCCCGTGCCTTCGGCCAAGCACGCCTGCGTGGTTACTTAACTGCTTCCTTGAGCTGGTCGAGAATCGCAGGATTTTCCAGGGTCGACACGTCCTGGGTGATCTCCTCGCCCTTGGCCAGGGCACGCAGCAGGCGACGCATGATCTTGCCGGAGCGGGTCTTGGGCAGGTTGTCGCCGAAACGGATTTCGTCCGGCTTGGCGATCGGACCGATCTCCTGGGCGACCCAGTCGCGCAACTGCTTGACGATCTCCTTGGCCTCGTCGCCGACCGGCCGGGGGCGCTTGAGCACGACGTAGGCGACGATGGCCTCGCCCTTGACGTCGTGCGGCTTGCCGACCACGGCGGCCTCGGCCACCATGTGGTTGGCAACCAGGGCGGATTCGACTTCCATGGTACCCAGACGGTGACCCGACACGTTCAGGACATCGTCGATACGGCCCATGATGGTGAAGTAGCCGGTATGGGGATCGCGCACCGAGCCGTCGCCGGCCAGGTACAGCTTGCCGCCAAGCTCTTCGGGGAAATAGGAATGCTTGTAGCGCTCCGGGTCGCCCCAGATGGTGCGGATCATCGACGGCCAGGGCCGCTTGATCACCAGCAGGCCGCCCTTGCCCCATTCCACGTCATGGCCGGTCTCGTCGACGATGGCGGCCATGATGCCGGGCAACGGCAGGGTGCAGGAACCCGGCACCGTGGGAGTGACGCCGGGCAGCGGGGTGATCATGTGGCCACCGGTCTCGGTCTGCCACCAGGTATCGACGATCGGGCAACGACCGCCGCCGATCTGTTCGTGGTACCACATCCAGGCCTCGGGGTTGATCGGCTCGCCCACGGTGCCGAGCAGGCGCAGCGAGGACAGGTCGTACTTGCCGGGATGCTGGTCCGGATGGGTGCCGCCCAGCTTGATCAGGGAGCGGATCGCCGTCGGCGCGGTGTAGAAGATGCTGGCCTTGTGATCCTGGATCATGCGCCAGAAGCGGCCGGCGTCCGGGTAGGTGGGCACGCCCTCGAACACCACCTCGGTCGCGCCGCAGGCCAGGGGGCCGTAGGTGACATAGGTGTGGCCGGTGATCCAGCCGATATCGGCGGTACACCAAAAGACGTCGTTCGGCTTGATGTCGAAGGTCCACTTCATGGTGACGATGGAGTGCAGCAGGAAGCCGCCGGTGGAGTGCTGCACGCCCTTGGGCTTACCGGTCGAGCCGGAGGTGTAGAGCAGGAACAATGGATGCTCGGCGTCGACCCACTCGGGTTCGCAGGTCTCGGACTGGCCGGCCACCACGTCGTGCCACCAGAGATCGCGACCTTCCTCCCAGTGGGTGGCGCCGCCGGTGCGCTTGTAGACGACGACGTTGCGGATGGTGTCGCAGCCACCCAGGGTCAGCGCCTCGTCGACGGCGGGCTTGAGCGGGATGTTGCGGCCGCCGCGGCACTGCTCGTCGGCGGTGATCACCAGGACCGCGCCGGCATCCTCGATGCGGTCGCGCAGCGAGTGGGCCGAGAAGCCGCCGAATACCACCGAATGGGTGGCGCCGATGCGGGCGCAGGCCTGCATGGCGACCACGCCTTCGATCGACATGGGCAGGTAGATGACCACCCGGTCGCCCTTCTTCACGCCCAGTTTCTTGAGCGCGTTGGCGAATTGAGCGACCCGCGCCAACAGTTCCTTGTAGGTGACCCGGGTGACTTCGCCGCCATCGGCCTCGAAGATGATCGCGGTCTTGTCGCCCAGTCCGGCCTCGACGTTCTTGTCCAGGCAGTTGTAGCTGACATTCAGCTTGCCGTCGGCAAACCACTTGTAGAACGGCGCCTTGCTCTCGTCCAGGGTTTGGCTGAAGGGTTGTTTCCAGACCACGTTCTCGCGGGCCAGATCGGCCCAGAAGCCCTCGTAATCAGCCTCTGCCTTGGCGCACAAGGCCTTGTAGGCATCCATCCCGGAGATGGCGGCCTGGGCCATGAAGGCCTCGGAGGGCGGGAAGACCCGGGTTTCGTGAAGAACGGACTCGATATTGGTGGACATCTAAAAATCTCCTAGACAGCACATGCTTAAAAACCGGTTACTTCCTCCCCAGGAAGCCCAAGAACCGCTGCAAGGGGCGAAATTAGGACAAAATCATATTATTTTCAAATTTCCTGACACATCCCTGACGTCATGACCCCATTCGACCCTCAAATCGCCATCGCCAAAGCGGCCGATTACAGTCGTTATCTGCGCGGCCGACTCGACGCCCGACCGGAGTTCCCGGACTGGCTGGCGTCGGCCTGTCAGGCGCCGTTCACCCGCCAGGCGATGGACGCCATTCTGGCCGAAACCCCGATCACCGACGAGGACACGCTGAAACGACGCCTGCGCGACTTGCGCCAGCGGATCATGACGGCCGTCATCGTACGCGATCTGAACGGCTTGGCCGACCTGGCCGAGGTGACCCGCACCTGTACCGACCTGGCCGAGGCCACCTTCGCCCTGGCTTGCGACTGGCTCCACCACGACCTCGCCGAGGTCCACGGTGAACCGCTCGACAGCCAGGGCCGGGCGCAAAGGCTGATCGTGGTCGGCATGGGCAAGCTGGGCGGGCGCGAGCTCAACGTCTCCTCCGACGTCGACCCCATCTTTGTCTACCCAGAGGACGGAGAA
>JBAZLW010000014.1:0-19901 GCA_041650095.1 Hydrogenophilaceae bacterium
CAAAGGCGGCCTTGACCTCGTACTCGCCCAGGGGGGCCGCCGACGCGTCCGCACCGCACAGCCCGAGCAGCATGGCCCAGAGGATGATGCGTGGCCGGATCAGGTAAATGTTCAAGACGGTCGCCCTGGCGCTAGAAACGATAGACGGCCTTGAGCCGGAAGCTGCGGCCGTCCTGTCCGATCAGGTCTTCGACATGCTCGGGTCGGCCCGGGTCGGCATAGTGCCGGTCGAACAGGTTGTAGACGCTGGCGGAGAGCTCCAGGCCATCGGCCAGCTTGTCGCTCGACAGGGTCAGGTTGGCGATGCCGTAGCCGCCCGTCCTGGCGCCGGCCAGGGTCTTGCGGCTGCTGGTGTACTGCAGCTCCAGACCGGCGCGCAGGGCGTCGCCGATGAGGGGCATGGAATAGTTGAGCTTGGCCAGGTGGCGGGGCGAGTTCTCCAGGATCGCGCCGGTGTCCTTTGCGCGGGTGATCTGCCAGGCGTAGCTGGCGCGCAGCCGGGTGTCGTCGGCCCAGGCCCGCTCGACCTCGAACTCGGCGCCCTTGGACTCGACCCGGCCGGTGTTCCGGAACACGCTCAGGCCGTCTGCCGGGTCGATGACCTGGCTGATCAGGTCGCTGATCTCGTTCTGGTAGACGGAGGCGGAAACGCGGTAGTTGGCCTGGAACTGGTGCTCGACGACGATCTCGTAGCTGGTGATCTCTTCCGGCTTGAGGTCCTCGCTGGGCTTCGAGGTCAAGCCGGCATCGTTCAAGTAGAGCTCGTAGTCATTCGGGGCGCGGAAGGCGGTGCCGTAGAGCAGCTTGATCGCGGTTTCCGGCTGCGGCGCGTAGATCAGCGCCAGGCGCGGGTTCCAGGTCCCCCCCACGGTGGAGAAGTGGTCGTAGCGCAAGCCCGCGCTGAGCCGCAGGCGCTCGCCCAGGGGCAGTTCGTCCTGGATGTAGAACGCCTGTCGCGTGCTGTCGTGCTGCTCGTCCAGGTAGACCTCGTAGGGCGCCAGATCGTAGTTCTTCAGGCCCTGGCGAAAGTTGTCCTGGTACTCTGCGCCGAACACCAGCTTGTGGCGATCGAACCGGCCCACCAGCCGGGCCTCGGCGCCCCACCATTCGGCCCGCGACTGGTCCACGTTGACGGTGACCGGCGGGGCGTCATAGGGGAATGTCCCGTCGTAGAAATAGCGGCCGTAATAGACCCGGCCGGACAGGTCCAGGCGCTCGGTCAGCTTGCCGTCGTAGGCCAGGTCGAGCACGGCCTGGGTATCCACGGTCCGGGTGCGGGGGTCGTTGAATACGCTGTCGAAGGAGGCCGTGGGTACGCCCTGGATGCTTTCCGACCAGGCACTGGTCAGGGTGAAGCCCTCGTAGGACAGCTTGCCGTAGAACTTCTGGTAGCGGGCGTGATCCCGTTTCTGGGCGATGCCGTTGTTGTTCTCCGGTGTGTCGAATTCCGGGAAATACAGATCCTGGCCCTGGCTGTCGGAATAGCTCGCCGACAGCAGCGCCTCGGCGCCGTTGTCGAAGCGCCTGCCGTAGGTCAGGCGTCCGGCCCCAGTGCCGAAGCTCGCCGCCGATCCGGCCACCTCCAGGCCGTCGTAATCCCGCCCGCGCCGGGTGATGACGTTGACCACGCCGAAGAAGGCGTTGCTGCCGTAGATGGAGGAACCCGGCCCGCGCACCACTTCCACCCGGTCGATGAGGTCGACGTCGAGGAAGAACTCGTTGCCGATCGAGGCGGTGTCGTACACCGCGTCGTTGACCCGGATGCCGTCCACCAGCAACAGGACCCGGCTGTTGTAGTCGCCGGGCCGGTTGAAGCCGCGCACGCCGACGTACTGGTAGTTGCGGTCGCTGGTGACGTAGAGGCCGCGCAGGCTGGCCAGGATGTCCGCCAGGGTGCGGTAGCCGTAGTGTTTGATGTCGGCGGCGGTGACGATGCTGACCGCCGCCGGGGCCTCGGTGGTCTTCTGGGCGAACCGGCTGGCGCTGTAGACCTCAACCGAGAGCAGGTCTTCGATGGACAACTGGGTCAGGTCGGCCACTTCCTCGGCGCCCGCCGGGGCGGACAGGGCCGCCAGCAGCGCGCCCGCGCTGGCGGCACGGCGCAGGCAGGGCGATCGATCGGCGGCAAGGACGGGCAAGATAACCATGAGATATCCCCTATCAACCTGAAACTCGCACAGCGATCCCGGATGACCCGCTTCCGTTCACGGGGTGTCCGGGATGGCCGCGTGGGCGGGCATGACGGACGGCTCGGCGTTTCCTTGGCGCGGCCCCTCGACATCGCCTGTTTGCCCGCTGATGCTAACACCAATTACCTGCGATAACCCTTGATGCAGCAAGCTTTTTCCAGCCGGGCCGCGGCCACCGGCGCGTCGCCGTCGAAGATGGTGCGGCCTGTTTCGAGGCTGACGGCGTAGAATGACCCGGCCATCCGGTTTCTGCCCGTCAGGGCGGCCTTGCCGGTTCTCCCCACGGTGGTCTTGCCGCCGTGTCCGCCATCGGGACGAAGTCAGTCCATACAGAACGATCCGTCACCTGCGCGAGCCAACGGCGACGGCCGTCGCACCCCATCGGGAGGCATTCATGGATCTATTCGTAGGCAACCTGGCCCCGCAAACCTCGGAAGAGGAGTTGTCGGCGCTGTTCAAGACCTTCGGCGAGGTCCGCTCGGTGCAGATCAAGCGCGACCTGTTCAGCGGCGTTTCCAAGGGCTTCGGCTTCATCGAGATGCCGGGACGGCAGCATTCCCTGAATGCGATGGCCGGTCTCAACGGCAAGGACCTCAACGGCCAGCCGTTGACGGTCAACGAGTCGCAACCGCGCCAGGGCGGCGGGGGCCGGCGCCGCTGAGCAGGCTCAGGCGGCCCGTCTGACCGGTTCGATGTGCGCGGTGTGCTTGCCGTCTGTGAGCATCACCTGGCCGTCCTGCACCGAACATTGCAGGCGCATGGTGCGGCTGGCCAGGGCGCGCAGTTCGTCGACCGCCTCGGTCGCCAGGTTCAGCACGGTGAGCTTGTCCAGGCGGGCCAGGGCGTTCTTGTTCTGCTCCCACCAGATGTCCGACGGACGGCCGTTGTAGTTGACCAGGACGACCTGTTCGGAACGGTTGCAGGCCTTGCGCAGCCATTTCTCGTCCGGCAGGCCGACGTCGATCCAGAGCTTGATCGTGCCGGTGAGGTCTTTCAGCCAGAGGTCGGGCTCGTCGTCGACGCACAGTCCCTTGCCGAAGCTCAGGCCGTCGCTGGCGTAGAGCACGAAGGCGAGCAGGCGGACCATCATGCGCTCGTCGGTCTCGGAGGGGTGGCGGGCGAGGGTGATCGAGTGGTCCGCGTAGTAGTTGCGGTCCATGTCGGCGATCGACAGATCGGCCTTGTAGATGGTGGCTTTGAGTGCCATGGGTCGGTTCCTAGATGAGTGCGTGCCAGCCGAGTTGCCGGATGCAGTCGGCGAAATCCGGGCCGGGGGGTGCGGAGAGTAGCATCGGTCGGCCGTCCTCGGGATGCCGGAAGCTCAATTCGACCGCCGCCAGGAGCAGGCGGTGGCAACCGAATCTTTCCTGGAACAGGCGGTTGTGGCGGCCCTTGCCGTGCGTGGCGTCGCCGACGATGGGGTGGGCGATGTGCTTCATGTGCCGGCGCAACTGGTGCCGTCTACCGGTCAGTGGGATGAGTTCCACCAGGGCGTAGCGGCTGCTCGGGTAGCGGTCGACGCGCCAGGGCAGTTCCACGGTAGCCAGGCGACGGTAGCGGGTGACGGCCGTTTGCGGCACGTCGTTGTCGCCGCGATAACCGTATTCGTCCGCCATGCGGCCGAGCGGGTGGTCGATCTCGCCGGCCTCTGCGGGGTGGCCGCGCACCACGGCGAGGTAGCGCTTGGCCACCTCGCCGCGCTCGAACTGGCCGCCCAGTGCCGCGGCGGCGTCCGGGTCGAGGGCGAACAGGAGCAGCCCCGAGGTGCCCTTGTCGAGTCGATGCACCGGCCAGACCGAGCGGCCGATCTGGTCGCGCAGCAGTTGCAGGGCGAAGCGTGTCTCGTGGCGGTCCAGGTCGCTGCGATGGACCAGCAGGCCGGCCGGCTTGTCGATGGCGACCAGCCGGTCGTCGCGGTAGACGACGGTGAGCGCGGGCGTCACGGAGTAGTTTCCCGGCCGCCTGCCCGTCCGGGCGGAAGAGGCCGGGTGGGGGTCAGGCTTCGGCCTGGCCGCCTTCTTCCTTGGCGATATCGGCGTGGACCTGGGCCATGTCGACTTCCTTGGCGCGCGCGATCAGGTCGTCGAAACCGCTGGCCGGCAGGGCGCCGGGCTGGGCGTAGATGATGACCTTCTCGCGGAAGATCATCAGGGTGGGGATGGAACGGATCTGGAAGTGGCCGGCGATGCCCTGCTCGACCTCGGTGTTGACCTTGGCGAAGACGATGTCGGGATACTTCTCGGCAGCGGCCTCGAAGACCGGCGCGAAGCCCTTGCAGGGGCCGCACCAGGGCGCCCAGAAGTCGATGATGACGAAGTCGTTGCTGAGGACGGTGGGCTCGAAGTTCTCTTCGGTGAGGTCGATGACGGCCATGAGGGGCTCCAGAAATAGGCGCGCTGCGCAATGCCCGCAACCTTAACACGGCAGGCGCCCCGAGCCTATATCAGTGTTTGCTTAAGTTCGGTTCGGGTGCGATTCAGGTGCCGGGTTCGGCCAGGGTGGCTTGGGCCATCGGGCGGCTGGGGGCCAGCCGTTCCAGGTACAGATAGATCACCGGGGTGATGTACAGGGTCAGGAACTGCGACAGCAGCAGGCCACCCACCACGGCCAGGCCAAGCGGCTGGCGGACCTCGCCGCCGGCGCCGAGGCCGAGCGCGATCGGCAGGGTGCCGGCCAGCGCGGCGAAGGTGGTCATCATGATCGGCCGGAAGCGGATCAGGCAGGCCTGGCGGATCGCCTCGGCCGCCGGCGCGGCGTCCCGGCGCTGCCGGGTCAGGGCGAAGTCGATCATCATGATGGCGTTCTTCTTGACGATGCCGATCAGCATGATGACGCCGACGAAGGCATACAGCGACAGCGGGATGCCGAACAGCCAAAGGGTGAACAGGGCGCCGAGGCCGGCCGAGGGCAGGCCGGATAGGATGGTGAGCGGGTGGATGAAGCTCTCGTACAGGATGCCGAGTACCAGGTAGACCACCAGCACCGCGACCAGGAGCAGGAGGCCGAGGCCTTTTTGGGAGTCCTCGAAGGCCTGCGCGGTGCCTTCCAGACTGCTGTTGAGGGTGGCGGGCAGGCGCAGTTCCTGTTCCAGGGCGCGGATGCGGCCGACCGCCTCGCCCAGCGAGATGCCCGGCTCCAGGTTGAACGACAGGGTCACCGAGGGCAACTGGCCGAGGTGGTTCACGGTCAGGGCCTGGTTGCCGCGGTGCATGCGGGCGACGCTGTCGAGCGGCACCAGCTGGCCGCCGCTCGAACGCACGTGCAGGCGCGACAGCATGGCGGGATCGGCCTGGAAGTCGGGGGCCAGTTCCAGGATCACCTGGTACTGGTTGGTGGCGGCGTAGATGGTCGAGATCTGGCGCGAACTGAAGGCCGACTGCAGGGCGTCCTCGACCTGGCCGTAGCTGAGGCCGAGCGGGGCCAGGCGGTCGCGCTCGATGTCCAGGCTGACGGTCGGGCTCTTGTTGTTGAGGTTGCTGTTGACGTCGACGAAGCCGGGCAGTTGGCGCACCTTGCCGAGCAGGGTCTCGCTCCAGGCATAGAGTTCGTCCAGATCCTGGCCCTGCAGGGTGTACTGGTACTTGGCCGTGGTCAGGCGGCCGGTCAGGCGGATCGGTGGCGGGTTCTGCAGCGCGACCTTGATGCCCGGTACGGCGTTCAGCCTGGGCCGCAGCAGCGCCACCAGTTCGTCGGCCGAGTGCTTGCGCTCGCTGCGCGGCTTCAGCTTGAACAGCATCAGGCCGGAGTTGGCCGCGGAGCGGGAGCCGCCGGCGCCGACCACCGACATGAAGGTTTCGATGTCGGGTTCTTGGGCTGCGATGGCGGCGACCTGACGCTGCTTGGCGGCCATGCCGGCGAAGGAGACGTCGGGTGCCGCCTCGGTGAAGGCGATGATCTGGCCGGAGTCGCCGCTGGGCAGGAAGTCCTTGGCGATGTTGAGATACAGCCAGGCGCTCGCCACCACCGTGGCGAAGAATACCGCCAGCACAGAGCGGGGACGCGCCAGTGCCCAGTCCAGGCTGACCCGGTAGGCTTCGCGCACGCGCTCGAAGCCGTTTTCGAGCGCGTTCCAGGCCCGGCCGTGGCGGCCCTCGTCGTGCTTGAGGTAACGGCTGGCCAGCATCGGGGTCAGGGTCAGCGAGACGAAGCCGGAGACCAGGATGGCGGCGCTGATGGTGACCGCGAACTCGTTCAGCAGGCGGCCGATCACGCCGCCCATGAACAGCACCGGGATGAACACCGCGACCAGGGACAGGGTCATCGAGATGATGGTGAAGCCGATCTCGCGCGATCCATCGATCGCCGCCTGGATGTTTTGGCTGCGGCCGTCCGCTGACGCGGACTTAACATCGGCTGCGCCGACGTTAGCCTGCGCCGAAACATCGCGCGCCATCTCACGATGGCGCACGATGTTTTCCAGCATGACGATGGCGTCGTCGACCACGAAGCCGACCGACAGGGTGAGCGCCAGCAGCGACAGGTTGTCCAGGCTGAAGCCGAGCGCGTACATGGCCGCGAAGGTGCCGATCACCGAGAGCGGCAGCGCCACCGCCGGGATGGCGGTGGCCGAGAGGCTGCGCAGGAACAGCAGGATCACCAGCACCACCAGGCAGCCGGCCAGGATCAGGGTGAACTGGACGTCGTGGATGGAGTCGCGGATCGACACGCTGCGGTCGTACAGCACCGACAGCTCGATCGAGGCCGGCAGCCGCTCCTGGAAGCTGGGCAGGATGGTTTGGATCGCCGCCACCGTGGCCGGGGTGTTGGCGCCCGGCTGGCGCTGGATCGCCAGGACGATGGCGCGCCGGTCGACCAGCCAGTTGGCGCGCTTGTTGTTCTCGACGTCGTCGATCGCAGTCGCTACTTCTTCCAGGCGCACCGGGGCGCCGTTCTTGTAGGCGACGATCAGGGGCCGGTAGGCGGCGGCGCTCTTGAGCTGGCCGTCGGCCTTGATCGCGAAGCTCTGCTTGGCGCCGTCCAGGCTGCCGGTGGCCTGATTGACGTTGCCGGCCTGGATCGCCTGCGACAACTCGTCCAGGCCGATGCCGCGCGCGGCCAGGCGGTCCGGGTCGGCCTGGATGCGCACGGCGTATTTCTGCGAGCCGTATACGTTGACCTGGGCGACCCCGGGGATGGTGGAGATGCGCTGGGCGAGCTGGGTCTCGGCGTATTCGTTGACCACCGACATCGGCAGGGTGTCCGAGCGCATGGCGATGTAGAAGATCGGGCTGTCGGCCGGGTTGACCTTGCGGAACGACGGCGGCGACGGCATGTCGGTCGGCAGCTTGCGCTGGGCCGCGGCGATGGCCGACTGGACATCCTGGGCGGCGGCGTCGATGTTGCGGTCGAGTTCGAACTGCAAGGTGATCGAGGTCGAGCCCTGGGCGCTGGTCGAGTTGATCGAGGTGACCCCGGCGATGGTCGAGAACTGCGCCTCCAGCGGCGTCGCCACCGCCGCCGCCATGGTCTCCGGCGAGGCGCCGGGCAGCGAGGCCGAGACCGAGATGGTCGGGAAGTCGACGTTGGGCAGTTCGGACACCGGCAGGCTGCGGTAGGCGATCAGGCCGAAGACCAGGAACGCCGCCATCAGCAGCGTGGTCATCACCGGCCGGCGGATGCACAGTTCGGGCAGTTGCATGGCTTACTTGGCCTGGCCGGCGGCGGGCTGGGCCGGGGTCGCCTCGGCGGTCTTGATCTTCACCTTCGACTTCGGGGTCAGGCGCAGGTGGCCGTCGGTCACCACCAGCGTGCCGGCCTCGATGCCGGTCAGCGCGACCCGGCCGCTGCGCTCGGCGACGATCCCGACCGGCCGGATCTCGACGCCCAGGTCCGGCGTGACCGTGTACACCACGTTGCCCTTGCTGTCCTGCTGGATCGCCTCGGTCGGCACCGTCACCACGCCCTTCAGGGTGTCGAGCACCAGTTCGACGCGCAGGTACTGGCCGGCACTGAAACGCTCGTCGCGGTTGTCCAGCTTCGCTTTCATGAGCAGGGTGCCGGTGCCCGGATCGACCGCGTTGTCGACGAAGCCGACCGCCGCGCTGAGCGCCTGACCGGCACTGTCCGGCGTGCTCACCGCGGCCAGGATCGGCCCCCTGGCCAGGGCGGCGCGCAGCTGGCCGAGGTGGCGCTCGGGCAGGGCGAAGCTGACCAGCAGGGGCTGGACGCGGTTGACCAGCGCCAGCACGGTGTCGTTGGTCTTCACCGCCGTGCCCGGGAACACCAGACGGGCGCCGACCACGCCGTCGATGGGCGCACGCACGGTGGCGTAGGAAAGCTGCAGCCGGGCCAGTTCGACGGTGGCGCGGTCGGCCTGCACGGTGGCCTCGGCGGCGGCCAGGGCGGCGTTCAGGTCGGCCAGCCTTTCCACAGAGACGAAGCCCTGCTGCTGCAGGGTCTGGTAGCGGTTCACGTCGGCGCGCGCCTTCTGCAACTGGGCCTGGTCGCGTGCCTGATTGGCCTCGGCCTGCCTGAGCCGGGCGTTGAAGTCGGCCGGATCGAGGCGCAGCAGGACCTCGCCCGCCTTGACGTGCTGGCCCTCGCGGAAAAGCACGGCCTGGACCTGGCCGTCCACCCGCGCCTTGAGCGAGACCGACTCGTAGGCCTCGCCGCGCCCGACCAGGTCGACCGCGATGGCCAGGTCGCGGGTCTCGGCCCTGGCCGCCAGCACCGGCACCGGGGCGTTGTCCTTCTTGCCGGCGGCCTTGTCGGTGGGCGCCGAACGCAGGAAAAGAGTGATGCCGCCGGCCAGGACCAGGATTACGATGAACGCCTTGAGAAAAAACCGCATGCATAGCCTCGCAGGAATTATTTCGGCAATCGGGTGTCAGGTTTGTATCACCGGTGCGACTAACCGATAACCCGAACGCAACAGGAGATCGCCATCATGGCCGCCGATTCCACGCCCCGCATACTGCCGACCGAAATCACGTCCGAGAGCGTATACGAAAAGCGCCGGGAATTCCTTAAAGGCTCGCTCGCGCTGGCCCTGTTCTCGGCCCTGCCCGCACAGGCCGCCCTGCCGGCCTGGAAGAAGACCGCCTGGGGCCGCGACGAATCGGCCAACACCTGGGAAGAGGTCACCACCTACAACAACTTCTACGAGTTCGGCACCGGCAAGGATGACCCGGCCAAGAACGCCGGCAGCCTGCGCACCCGGCCGTGGACGGTGAGCGTCGAGGGCGAATGCCTGAAGCCGCGCACCTGGGACATCGACGCCCTGATCAAGGCCTTCCCGCTCGAGGAGCGCATCTACCGCATGCGCTGCGTCGAGGGCTGGTCCATGGTGATCCCCTGGCTGGGCTTTCCGCTCGCCGAGCTGATCAGGCAGGCGCAGCCGACCGGCAAGGCCAAGTATGTCGAATTCGTGACCCTGAAGGATACCAAGCAGATGCCCGGCCAGCGCTGGCCGGTGCTCGACTGGCCCTATGTCGAGGGCCTGCGCCTGGACGAGGCGATGCACCCGCTCACCCTGATGTCGGTGGGCATCTACGGCAAGGAACTGCCGAAGCAGAACGGCGCCCCGATCCGCCTGGTGGTGCCCTGGAAATACGGCTTCAAGAGCGCCAAGTCCATCGTCAGGATACGCTTCGTCGAAAAACAGCCGAACACCGCCTGGAACGAGGCGGCGCCGAACGAGTACGGCTTCTATTCCAACGTCAATCCAGAGGTCGACCACCCGCGCTGGAGCCAGGCCCGTGAACGCCGCATCGGCGAATTCTTCAAGCGCAAGACCGAGCCGTTCAACGGCTATGGCGACCAGGTGGCGCGGCTGTATGCCGGCATGGATCTGAAGAAGTATTTCTGATGGAGACCACGGTGAGACCTGGCGAAAAAATGATGGCGGGCGCAACGACGGCACCGGGCCGCACGAGTGCGGCCTGGCCGGCGCCGTTGCGGGCCGTGTGGGCCCTGTTCCAGGCGCAGCCGAAGGTCTGGCTGTTCCTGCTTTGCCTGTATCCATTGTTCCGCCTGTTCGTGCTCGGCTTCAGCGGCGGCCTGGGCGCCAACCCGATCGAGTTCGTCACCCGCTCGCTGGGCACCTGGACGCTCAGCTTCCTGCTCATCACCCTGGCCATCACGCCGCTGCGCCGCTTCACCGGCCAGGGCCAGTGGCTGCGCTACCGGCGCATGCTCGGGCTGTTCGCCTTCTTCTACGGCGTCCTGCACCTGACCACCTACCTCTGGCTGGACCAGTTCTTCGACTGGGGCGACATCCTCAAGGACATCTACAAGCGGCCGTTCATCACCTTCGGCATGACCGCCTTCCTGCTCCTGGTGCCGCTGGCGGCGACCTCGAACGACCGCTCGGTGCGGGCACTCAAGCGCAACTGGGCCAAGCTGCACAAGCTGGTCTACCCGGCCGCCATCCTGGCCGTGCTGCACTACTACTGGCTGGTCAAGCTGGACGTCACCCAGCCGGTCATCTACGCCGCGGTGCTCGCCATCCTGCTCGGCCTGCGGGTCTGGTGGTGGCGGCAGAAAAGCCGTACTGGTATACAGGGGCGATAATCCTCCTCGCATTCCTCCCCGCGTAAGAGCATGAAGTACGACCGTTCCGAACCCGCCGCCGGCAACCGGTACCAGGCCAGGCATGCCGCGCTGATCGCCGGCAGCCATCTGCGCCTGCTGCAGCGTGAATTGCTGCCCGATGCCGACGATCCGGTCGACCTGGCGTACCGCCTCTACCATGCCCCTTTCGTCGTGCTGGCACACGACACGGCCGGCGATCCGGTGTTCTTCTACGCCAACCTGGCTGCCCAGCGCCTGTTCGAGATGGCCTGGGCCGACATCGTCCGCCTGCCCTCGCGTTATTCCGCCGAGCCGCTGGCGCGCGAGGAAAGACAGCGCCTGCTCGCAAGGGTGGCCAGTCAGGGCTACATCGACGATTACGCCGGCGTCCGGGTGGCCGCCAGCGGCAAGCGATTCCAGGTCGCCAACGCCCGGGTCTGGAACCTGGTCGGGGTGGATGGCCGGGTCGTCGGCCAGGCCGCCGCCTTCAGCGACTGGACCCTGCTGGCAGGCCCCGATCAGACCGACTGAGCGACGGCCGGGATCGTCCTGGCCGCGTCGGCCACGGCCTTCTCGGCCAGGGCGATCAGGCGTGCCGGCTCGATGCCGAGGTGCTCGGCGTTGACCTCGGTCTGCAGCCAGGAATCTTCACCCTGCCAGGTCCAGTCCGCTTCATGGCCAGGCTTCCAGGTGACATAGAAGACATGCCGGACCTGCAACTCGTCCTCGACCATCAGGCTGGCGACGATGTGTCCATCGTGCAGCGTGACGCTTGCGGCATCGATCACGGCATTCAGGGCGGTGTGTTCTGCCATTTCGGCATCCTGTCCAGGCAACCCGAGGGGAGGCTGATATTGATCGCCAGCCTGGCGCCGAGTTCATTCCCGACCGGAAGGGCAGAACTTCGCTGGCTGGGTGCAGTCTTGATCAACAGGCCATTCGTCGGAGGCGAACACCATGGCACGTACTGAATCGGCTGGAGACTTGCCCCATGGCGCTGCCGGGTGCGCCGTCTGCGGCGCCCGCAACGGCAACCGCCAGTACCATGTCAGCGACGGAAAATCGATTTGCGCGAGGAGGCCATGCTGAGGGAGATGACCCTGCTGGAGTATCGCAACCCGGGCTTTACCGGCTAGCGGCGCCAGTTCCCGTCGGCGCGGGCGGAAATGCCCACTTGGCGGTCACCATCACTCGTGTTGAAATGGTGCTCCATGACGACGACCGACGCCCTAGCAGTCCGCCGCAACGAACTCGTCCGCGGCCTGCTCGACATCCTGCCCGCCGATAGCGTGCTGCACCAGGCCGAGGCCCTCAGACCCTACGAATGCGATGGTCTTTCCGCCTACCGGCGCCTGCCCATGGCGGTCGCCCTGCCGGGCACGGTCGAGCAGGTCCGCGCCATCATGCGCCTGTGCCACCGCCTCAAGATTCCCGTGGTGCCGCGCGGCGCCGGCACCGGCCTGTCGGGCGGCGCCCTGCCCATAGCCGACGGTCTGCTCCTCTCGCTGGCCAAGCTGAAGTCCATCCTCGATCTCGACCCGGTTTCGCGCAGCGCGCGCGTCCAGCCCGGCGTGCGCAATCTTGCCATCTCCCAGGCCGCCGCGCCCTTCGGCCTCTACTACGCGCCCGACCCGTCGTCGCAGATCGCCTGCACCATCGGCGGCAACGTGGCGGAGAACTCGGGCGGCGTGCACTGCCTGAAATACGGCCTCACCGTGCACAACCTGCTCGCCCTTCAGGTGGTCACCGCCGAGGGCGATCTGCTGACCATCGGCTCCGAGGCGCCCGACGCGCCGGGCTACGACCTCATGGCCCTGATGACCGGTTCGGAGGGCCTGCTCGGCATCGTGGTCGAGGTTACGGTGCGCCTGCTGCCGCTGCCCGAGCGCGCCCAGGTGGTCCTGGCCGCCTTCGACGACAGCGCCAAGGCCGCCGCCGCCGTGGGCGAGATCATTGCCGCCGGCATCATCCCGGCCGGCCTGGAGATGATGGACCGGCTGGCCATCCAGGCCGCCGAGGCCTTCGTCCACGCCGGCTACCCGGTCGGCGCCGAGGCGATCCTGCTGTGCGAACTGGACGGCACCAACGACGAGGTATCCGAGCTGATCCTGCGGGTGCGCCAATTGCTCATGCGCTGCGGCGCCACCGAGGTGCGCACCGCGCGCGATGAGGCCGAACGCCAGCGCTTCTGGGCCGGGCGCAAGGCCGCCTTCCCGGCGGTCGGCCGGCTCTCGCCCGACTACTACTGCATGGACGGCACCATCCCGCGCCGCCGGCTGGCCGAGGTGCTGGGTCGCATCCGCGAACTGTCCGAGGAATACGGCCTGGCGGTCGCCAACGTGTTCCATGCCGGTGACGGCAACCTGCATCCGCTCATCCTCTACGACGCCAACCAGCCGGGCGAACTGGAGCGCACCGAGCAGTTCGGCGCCCGCATCCTGCAGGCCTGTGTCGATGCCGGCGGCACCATCACCGGCGAGCACGGCGTCGGCGTGGAGAAGATCGACGCCATGTGCGGCCAGTTCGCCGCCCCCGAGCTGGCCCAGTTCCATGCCGTCAAGGCGGCCTTCGACCCGGACGGCCTGCTCAACCCGGGCAAGGCGGTGCCGACCCTGCACCGCTGCGCCGAGTTCGGCGCCATGCACGTGCACCGCGGCGAACTTAAGTTCCCCGACCTGCCTAGGTTCTGACATGAGCCGCGACCTCGAACAGACCATTGCCGAACGCGTGCGCGCGGCCGCCGCGCAGGCCACGCCGTTGAACATCGTCGGCGGCGTCAGCAAGGCTTGGTACGGCCGCACGCCGACCGGCGAACGCCTCGACGTGGCCGGCCACCAAGGTATCCTCAGCTACGAGCCGCGTGAGTTGGTTGTCCGCGCCCGCGCCGGCACCAAGCTGGCCGAGATCGTCGCCACCCTGGCCGAGGCCGGCCAGCACCTGCCCTTCGATCCGCCCGCCTTCGGTGCCAGCGCCACCCTGGGCGGCACCATCGCCTGCGGCCTGTCCGGCCCCAGCCGGCCCTACGCCGGCTCGGCGCGCGACCACGTGCTCGGTGCCCGCATCGTCAACGGCCGGGGCGAGGTGCTGGAATTCGGCGGCCAAGTGATGAAGAACGTCGCCGGCTACGACGTCTCGCGCCTGATGGTGGGCGCGCTGGGCAGCCTGGGCGTGCTGCTCGACGTCAGTCTCAAGGTCCTGCCCATCCCCGAGAGCCACGTCACCCTGGTCAAGGAATGCAATCCGCGCGACGCCCTGGCAGGGATGAACGGCTGGGCCGGCAAGCCGATCCCGCTTTCGGCCACCTGCTTCGACGGCAACCGGATGATCGTGCGCCTGTCCGGCACCGAGACCGCCGTCCAGCACGCCGCCCAACGCCTGGGCGGCGACCGGTTGGCGGACGGCGACCGCTTCTGGGCCGACCTGCGCGAACACCGCCACGCCTACTTCGCCGGCGACGTGCCACTCTGGCGCCTGGCCCTGCCCCCGGCCACGCCGCCCATCGACCTGCCCGGCAAGTGGTTGATCGAGTGGGGCGGCGGCCAGCGCTGGCTGCACGGCGAAGTCGATCCTGTACATATCCGCGCCGCCGCCCAGGCCGCCGGCGGCCACGCCACCCTGTTCCGCGGTGGCGACCGCGCCGGATCGGTATTCCAGCCGCTGGAGCCCGCCATGCTGGCCCTGCAGCAGCGTTTGAAAAAGGCCTTCGATCCGGCCGGCATTCTCAACCCCGGCCGGCTCTATCCGGGGCTCTGATGCAGACCAACCTGGCCGCCTTCATCCGCGACACTGCCGTCGGCAAGGAGGCCGACGGAATCCTGCGCGCCTGCGTCCACTGCGGCTTCTGCACCGCCACCTGCCCCACCTATCAGCTCACCGGCGACGAACTGGACGGCCCGCGCGGCCGTATCTACCTGGTCAAGCAGATGCTGGAAACCGGTGCCGCGGGCACGGTCACCCTGCATTACCTCGACCGCTGCCTGCTCTGCCGCTCCTGCGAGACCACCTGCCCCTCCGGCGTGCGCTATGGCCGCCTGGTCGAGATCGGCCGCGAGGTAGTGGAGGAGATGGTGCCGCGCCCGCTGGTGGATCGGCTCAAGCGCCGCGCCCTGCGCTGGCTGGTGCCGGAGCCTGCGCGTTTCCGCGCCCTGTTGGCTGTGCTGAATCGCTTGCGCTGGCTTGTCCCCGAACGCTACCGGAAACAACTCCCGTCGTTCCCGCGCAGGCGGGCACCCAGTCAGATCGAACTGGGTGCCCGCCTGCGCGGGCATGACGAAACCCATCCACGCACCATGCTCGTCCTCGAAGGCTGCGCGCAATCGGTGCTCACCCCCAACGTCAATGCCGCCGTCCGCCGTTTGTTCGATGGCCTCGGCATCAGCCTGATCGCCGCGCCTGAGGCTGGCTGCTGTGGTGCCCTGAGCACCCACCTGTCGGCGCGCGAGGAAGGCCTGGAGCAGATGCGCCGCAACATCGACGCCTGGTGGCCGCACATCGAGGCTGGCGCCGAGGCCATCCTGGTCACCGCCTCCGGCTGCGGCGTCATGGTGAAGGACTACGGCGAGGCCCTGCGCGACGACCCACGCTACGCCGACCAGGCGCGCCGGGTGGCCGAACTGGCGCGCGATCCCTGCGAAGTGTTGACCGCCGACGACTTAACACGCCTCGGCATCAAGGGCCACGGTCGGCGCATCGCCTTCCAGAGCCCGTGCAGCCTGCAACATGGTCAGCAACTGGGTGGGCGGGTCGAGGCGCTGTTGCGCGCGGCAGATTTCGAACTGACGCCGGTGGCAGATGGTCATTTGTGCTGCGGTTCGGCGGGGAGTTATTCGGTGCTTCAGCCGGCGATGTCGGAAGCCTTGCGGGACAACAAGCTCGCGGCACTGGCCGCTGGCAAGCCGGAACTTATCGCCACGGCCAACGTGGGTTGCCAGATGCACCTGGATGCGGTCGCCGATTTGCCGGTGAAGCACTGGCTGGAAATTCTGGTTGAAAGCCAAGGGGCCTAGCCGCTTTGTCATGGCCGGATGAAAACCGCGCGGTGGTGTAAGTTGCCTTCGCAACGAAGGAGGTCGATATGAGCCCGAAACGACTCGAACGTATCACGATAGAGCCAGGAAAATGCGGCGGGCGCCCCTGCATCCGGGGATATCGTATTCGTGTCACCGACATCCTCGGCCTGCTCGGCTCCGGCGCCTCCCACGCGGAGATTCTTGAGGACTATCCGTTCCTCGAAGAGGACGACATCCTGGCCGCGCTCGAATACGCGGCCATCCAGGCGGACCAGCCCATCTTGATTGCCGCCATGTTCTCGACATGGGCCTCGAAGCTGCAAGCGACCGGGAAATCTGGGAGTTGGTCAGGGCGGAAATGCTGGTCATCGTCACCAAGGACGAAGATTTTGCGCAACTCGCTGATAGACAAGCGAGCATCCCACCGCAAGTCTTGTGGATACGACTTGGTAATTGCCGAAAAGCTACTTTGCTCAAGGCGGTTGGCGATGTATTGCCTTAGATCAGGGAGCAGCTACAGGAGGGACATCCTGTCGTGGAGTTGCGTTGAGGTTGGCGAAATGAGAAATGAAATTCGAACCAGGCCCTTTTTCACGGACAGGCCCAATAGCCGTATAACCACTCGGTGCAGGGGGCGCTGCGCGATAAAGCCGCGAAGCGCCAGTGACCTCCACGTTCGGCCCTGACCGAATCTATTCACACCCGTAAGGAACTTCCACAGTGGACATCCCACGGATATTCAACATCACCGAGAGTGCTCACCGCATCCACAACCCGATCACGCCTGAAAAGCTCGCCACGCTCGGCGCGGCGCTGCGTCTGGAAGCGGGTGCACGAGTGCTCGACCTCGGCAGCGGTTCGGGGGAGATGCTGTGCACCTGGGCACGCGATCACGGCGTCATCGGCACCGGCACCGACATGAGCCAGTTGTTCACCGAGCAAGCGAAACGCCGTGCTGAAGAACTCGGCGTCGCCGATAAGGTCGAGTTCATCCATGGCGATGCGGCCGGCTACGTCTCCAACGAGAAGGTCGATGTGGCGGCCTGTGTCGGTGCCACCTGGATCGGCGGGGGCGTCGCCGGCACGATCGGGCTTCTGGCACGGAGCCTGCGCAGCGGCGGGATCATCCTCGTCGGCGAGCCTTACTGGCGGCAGTTGCCGCCGACGGAAGCAGTTGCCAAGGGCTGTCTTGCCCACTCGATCTCCGACTTTCTCCTGCTTCCGGAACTTCTCGCGTCCTTCGGCCGCCTTGGCTACGACGTCGTGGAAATGGTTCTGGCCGACCAGGACGGCTGGGACAGATACGAGGCAGCCAAGTGGCTCACCATGCGCCGATGGCTGGAAGCCAATCCCGGCGACGAGCTCGCCAAGGAGGTTCGAGCCCAACTGACCTCGGAACCCGAGCGCTACGCCGCTTACACGCGTGAATACTTGGGTTGGGGTGTGTTCGCGCTGATGCCGCGGTGATGCTTGGGCAGGTTCGGCCTGCCGCACAATGCCGGCTCGGCGCGCGTCCCTGGCATGCCGACCGGATGGCCGCCTTCGTGCAATCTTTCCGGTGCAGAGTGTCCAAGGGGGAATCTACGGGTCGTTGACTGATGGGGGAATGGACCATGCATACGATACTCGGCGCCAATGGCGTCATCGCACGAGAACTGTCCCTGGCGCTCGCGCCGCATGGCGAGGGCATCCGGCAAGTGAGCCGGGCGCCACGCAAGGTCAACCCGGACGACGAGGCCGTTGCCGCCGATTTGCTTGATGCCGGGGCAACCGACCGGGCGGTATCCGGGAGCGCGGTCGTCTATCTGGTGGCGGGCCTGAAATACGATGCATCGCTCTGGCAGGAGCAATGGCCGCGGATCATGGCCAACGTCCTGGATGCCTGCAAGCGGCATCAGGCCCGTCTCGTGTTCTTCGATAACGTCTATGCCTATGGGCGCGTGGACGGCCCGATGACGGAGGAGACGCCGTTCAATCCGAACAGCCGGAAGGGCGAGGTTCGCGCCAGGATCGCCACCAGGCTGCTGGACGAAATGCGGCGTGGCGACCTGGCGGCGATGATCGTCCGTTCGGCCGATTTCTACGGCCCGGGTGCGGTCAAGAGCCTTCCTCATGCCGTGGTGTTCGAGCGCCTCCGGGCAAGGAAACCGCCCCAGTGGATAGGCGATCCCGGGATGATCCACACGTTCACGTATACGGCGGATGCAGGGCGCGCGCTGGCCACGCTTGGGCGCTCGCCCGCGGCATTCGGCCAGACCTGGCATGCGCCCACGAGCAAGGATGCCCTCACCGGCGCCGGCTTCGTGCGCCTGGCGTGCGAATTGGCTGGTCAGCCCTACAGGCTGCAGACCGTCCCGCGCTGGATGTTGAAGGCCATGGGGCTGTTCATGCCGGTGCTGCGCGAGAACGAGGAAATGATGTACCAGCTCGATTGCGACTATCGCTTCGACAGCACCAAGATCGAGACGGCATTCGGCGTCGAGGCCACGCCCTACCGTCAGGGGATCGGCGCGACCCTGAAGGCCGGGGCGGCCGGTGATGGACACCCGGCGACCTCAGCGGCCTGAGTATGGGCCGGCCGGCCCGTCAGCCGAAAGGCTCGGCCGGCGTTCGCTTGGAAAGGCTTAGCCGATGACGGCCTTGATTGCCTTCAGGCAGTAATCCACATTCTCCTGCTTCGCGCTGTAGCCCATCAGGCCGATGCGCCAGATCTTGCCGGCCAGGGCGCCGAGGCCGGCGCCGATCTCCAGGTTGAACTCGTTGATCAGGCGGGTGCGCGCGGCGGCATCGTCGACCCCTTCCGGGATGTAGACCGAGTTGAGTTGCGGCAGGCGGGCGGCCTCGTCGACCACGAACTTGATGCCCATGGTTGCCAGGCCGTCACGCAGTTTTTCGTGCATGCCGCGGTGGCGCGCCCAGGCGTTTTCCAGGCCTTCCTCGGCCAGCATCACCAGGGCTTCGTGCAGGCCGTAGAGCGGGTTGATCGGGGCGGTGTGGTGGTAGGTGCGCTTGCCTTCGCCGCTCCAGTAGCCGAGCACCAGGTTGAGGTCCATGAACCAGCTCTGCACCGGGGTCTTGCGCGACTGCACCTTGGCGATGGCGCGTTCGCCGAAGGTGACCGGCGAGATGCCGGGCGTGCAGGACAGGCACTTCTGGCTGCCGGAGTAGGCGGCGTCGATGCCCCATTCGTCGATCAGTACCGGCACGCCGCCGAGCGAGGTGACGCAGTCCATGATGGTGAGCGCACCGTGCCTGCGCGCGATGGCGGCCAGCGCGGCGGCATCCGACTGCGCGCCGGTGGAGGTCTCGGCATGCACGAAGGCGAGGATCTTCGCGTCCGGATTGGCGGCGAAGGCGGCCGCGACCTTGGCTGGATCGACCGGCGTGCCCCAGGCGTCCTCGACGATGACCGGTACGCCGCCGGTGCGCTTGACGTTCTCGACCATGCGGCCGCCGAACACGCCGTTGACGCAGACGATCACTTTGTCGCCCGGTTCCACCAAGTTCACGAAGCAGGATTCCATGCCGACCGAGCCGGGGCCGGAGACCGGGAAGGTGAGCTTGTTCTCGGTCTGGAAGGCATAGCGCAACAGCGTCTTGGTCTCCTCCATCATGGTCGTGAAGGCGGGGTCGAGATGGCCGATGGTCGGCCGCGCCATGGCGTCGAGGATGCGTTGCGGCACGTCGGACGGACCGGGGCCCATGAGGGTGCGGCGGGGCGGCTGGAACGAAGCGATGGTGGGTGCGGGAATGGACATGTCGACTCCTCTAGTCTCTAAGTGTGTAGTTGTTTGAGCGACTGATTATGCCAGCCTTGCGCGGGCTGTATGCAAGTACTGGCAAGGCCCCGAAGGGTGTGTGGGTTTGCCGGGAGGGGGCTGGAAAAATGAAAAAAGCCCGCCCCGGTTAGGGACGGGCTTTTCTGCTGACAGCAGTGTGTGGCGATCAGGCCTTCTTGGCAGCGACCTTCTTCGTGGCGGCGGGTTTGGCGGCAGCAGCCTTGGGCGCAGCGGCCTTCTTCGCAGCAGCGGGTTTGGCGGCAGCAGCCTTGGGCGCAGCGGCCTTCTTCACAGCAGCGGGTTTGGCGGCAGCGGCCTTGGGCGCAGCGGCCTTCTTCGCAGCAGCGGGTTTGGCGGCAGCAGCCTTGGGCGCAACGGCCTTCTTCGCAGCAGCGGGTTTGGCGGCAGCAGCC
>JBAZLW010000015.1:0-19632 GCA_041650095.1 Hydrogenophilaceae bacterium
CATCGCCGAGCGCATCCGCGAGGAACTGCGCAACGGCAATTCGCCGCAGGCGGCCATCCACGCCGGCTACGAGCGGGCCTGGGATACCATCCTGGACTCCAACGTCACCACCCTGATCGCCGGCTTCGCCCTGTTCTGGCTCGGTTCCGGCCCGGTGCGCGGCTTCGCCGTGGTGTTGTGCCTGGGTATCCTGACCTCCATGTTCAGCGCGGTCACGATCTCCCGCGCCATGGTCAATCTCACCTTCGGCCGGTCCAAGCGCCTGACCAAAATCTCCATCTGAGGAATGACATGATCGAACTGTTCCATCTCAAGCGCGATATCCCGTTCATGCGCTGGGCGCGCAGCACGATTTACCTGTCGCTGTTGTTCATCTTCGGTTCCATCGCGCTGCTGGCCACCAAGGGGCTCAACCTTGGGGTCGACTTCACCGGCGGCACCATCATGGAGATCGGCTATCCGGCCGCCGCCGATGTTCCGGCAATCCGCGCCGTCCTGGCCAAAAATGGCTTCGCCGACGCCCAGGTACAGAACTTCGGCACCTCGACCGATGTGTTGATCCGCCTGCCGGTCAAGCAGGACGTGACCTCGGCGCAACTGTCGGAAAAGGTGCTGACGGTGCTGAGGCAGGCCGACAGCCGCGCAGAATTGCGCCGGGTCGAGTTCGTCGGCCCCCAGATCGGCAATGAATTGTACGCGGATGGTGCCCTGGCCTTGCTGGTGGTGTCCATCGGCATCGCCCTCTACCTGGCCATGCGTTTCGAATGGCGCTTCGCCGTGGGCGGCATCTTCGCCACCGCGCACGACGTGTTCATCGTGCTGGGCGTCTGGTCGCTGTTCCAGTGGGAGTTCTCCCTGACCGTCCTGGCGGCGGTCCTGGCCATCCTGGGTTACTCCGTGAACGACACCGTGGTGGTGTTCGACCGGATCCGGGAGAACTTCAAGAAGACCCGCATGACCGACGTCGCGGCGATCATGGACAACGCCAAGACGCAGACCCTGTCGCGTACCGTGATCACCAGCGGCCTGACCCAATTGATGGTGTTCGCCATGCTGTTCCTGGGCGGCGAGGTGCTGTACGGCTTCGCCCTTGCCCTGACCATCGGCATCGTGGTCGGCACCTACTCCTCCGTGCTGGTGGCGAGCCCGATCGTGATGTGGCTGGGCGTCTCCCGCGAGGATTTCATCAAGCCGCCCAAGGAAGAACCGGGCGCGATGGTTTAACACCGTCGCCGCGGGTTCGTCCATGGAAGTCCTGGCCCAGGTCATCGACCTTTTCCTGCATCTGGACCGGCATCTGGCCCTGTTCGTCGCGCAGTACGGGGTCTGGGTCTACGCCTTGCTGTTCCTGATCGTGTTCATGGAAACCGGCTTCGTGGTCACCCCCTTTCTGCCCGGCGATTCCCTGCTTTTCGTGGCCGGCGCGGTGGCGGCGGCGGGCGGCATGACGCTGCCCCTGGTCATGCTGACCCTGATCGTCGCCGCCCTGTCGGGCGACAACGTCAACTACTGGATCGGCCGCCTGGTCGGGCCGAGGTTGTTCCGGTTCGAGACCAGTCGCTGGTTGAAGCAGGAAAACCTCGACCGTACCCACGCCTTCATGGAGCGGCACGGCGCCAAGGCCATCATCATCGCCCGCTTCGTGCCCATCGTGCGCACCTTCGTCCCTTTCGTATGCGGACTCGGCCGGCTGACCTATGTCCGTTTTCTCGGCTTTTCGGTCATCGGCGCGCTGTTGTGGGTGGGCTTGCTGGTGCCGGCCGGATTCTTCTTCGGCAATCTGGCCGTGGTCAAGAACAACCTCTCCATCGTGATCATGCTGATCGTATTCCTGTCACTGCTGCCCGGTGCGCTGGAATACCTGCGCCACCGTCGTCCGGGCTGACTGCCCTTGCCCCGCCTGCGGAGGTCTAAAGTTTCATGCGGTGCTGCCGATAAACTGATGCTGAAACTCAAGGCCGAATCGGATGGCTGTGGCCTCTCGGAAACAAATAGACACGGGAACACGCGGTGACTGCCTGACCGGCCTGCTCGGCAGGGGGGCCTGTGGCACCCTGCTGGCCACCCTGATTGCCGATGCTCAAGATCGGAATCGGCCGGTGGCCGTGCTGTGGATCGACATCGACCGTTTCCGCCAGATCAACAATTCATTCGGCTATGCCGTGGGTGACCGTGTGCTGGTCGAACTGGTCAACCGGCTGGACCGGGTCCGGCCCGCTCAGGCGACCCTGGCCCGCATGGGGGCCGACGAGTTCGTCATGCTGTTGCCGCAGGCCAGCCGGCACGATGCGGAGCAGGTCGGGCACCACCTGGTGAATGGGATCCATCAGTCGTTGGCGATCGGGATGACGCGGATGCGTCCGTCCGCGAGCGTGGGGATCGCCATTGCACAGCCCGATGAGGATGCCCATGAATTGCTCGAGCGGGCGGAGCACGCCATGGTCGAAGCGAAACGCGAAGGTGGCGGCCGATATTACCTGGCGGTCGAGGCGACCTTGCCGGCGCGGGACGGCAAATACCTGGCGCGTGAAGAACTGGCCATCGAGGAAACCCTGCATCGCGCCCTGGAGATGGGCGGGCTCTATCTCGATTACCAGCCCATCGTCCGGATCACGGACGGCCGGACCCTGGCCGCCGAGGCCCTGATGCGCTGCCGGGTCGATGGCCGGCTGATGCCGCCGGGTCGCTTCATCCCGGTGGCGGAAAAGACCGGCCTGATCAGCCACCTGGGCGACTGGAGCCTGGTCACCGCGGCGGAGTTCGTCAGTCGCCTGCATGCGCAGGGACTCGACCTGAGGGTGGCGGTGAACGTATCCCGGGTGCAGTTGCAGAGCCAGTCCTTTGCCAAGTCGCTGCACGGCGTGATCGCCTATACCGGCATCGATCCCGGCCTGCTGGAACTGGAAATCACCGAGTCGCTGCTCATGGACGGCTCGGAGCAGGTGCGCAGGAATGTCCGCGCCGCGGTGGCGGCCGGCTTTCCGCTTGCCCTGGACGATTTCGGCACCGGCTATTCCAGCCTGGCCTGCCTGAAGGACATGCCGGCATCCAAGATCAAGCTGGATCGGGCCTTCGTCATGGACCTGCCCCAGGACATGCGTTCCTTAGGCGTCGCCAGGGCGGTCGCGCAACTGGCACACGACCTCGGCATCAGCGTGGTGGCGGAGGGCGTGGAAACCGAAGAGCAGTTGCAGTTGCTGCAGGAGGCCGGAATCACTCAGGTACAGGGGTTCCACATCGCGCGTCCGATGACCGAGCCCGACCTGATCGACTGGCTGGCATAAATGGACGACTTCCAACACACCGCCAAGGAAAATGCCGACCTGGCGCTGGATAGCCAGCTGGAGGCGTCGTTGCGGGAGATCGGCATCCCGCCCAGGCCGCGCATACTCGAACTGATCGTCCTGGAGGCGCGTGCGGGGGAGCCCGATTTCAATTATCTGGCCGAGCTGATCCAGGGCGATGTGGCCCTGGCGGCAGGCCTGATCAAGGTGGCCAATTCGCCCTTCTTCGGCTACCGGCAGAAGACCCGCAATGTCCGCGGCGCCTTGATGATGCTGGGACTGCGGGCGGCGGCCAATGCCGTGGCGGGCCTGGTCATGCGGCGGGTATTTCCGCCGACGATGCAGCTGGAACGGTTCTGGGACGCCTCGCAGCGCACCGGCGAACTCGCCGCCTGGCTGGCCAGGCGGCTGGGCACGCGCTATGGCGTGACCGCCGAGGACGCCTACACCTTCGGCCTGTTCAGGGATTGCGGCATTCCCATCATGATGCGCCGGTTCAATGACTACGCCGGGGTGCTGGCGCGGGCAAACGGCAGCGACAGCCATGTCTTTACCGAGGTGGAAGAGACCGGGATGCCGACCAACCATGCCGTGGTCGGCGGCCTGATGGCCCAAAGCTGGTGGTTGCCGGAGGATATCTGCGTGGCGATACGGCGTCACCACGACCCAACGATACTGGTTGAAGCGGCCCGGGATGCGACTGGCGCCAGTTGCCGCCAGGTCGCCCTGGCGCAACTGGGCGAAAGGCTGCATCAGGGGATTACCGGCCTGAACCAGACCCGCGAGTGGGGCAAGATGGGCGCTCCCTGTCTTATGGTGCTGGGACTGGCCGAGACGGACCTGCCCGAACTGGAGCGCGATGCCCGGGAGTTCCTGGCCCGACTGGCCAGCACCCTCTGAAGCCGGCGCTCAGCGAACTTCCAGCGAGTGCTCCAGAACGATGCTGTCCTGGTCCCGGGCAAGCTGGAGGGTGGCGACCCAGGTCCCTGCGGCCAGGCCTTCCAGGGTGCCATGATAGCCATCGGCCGCCCCGGACAGGACCTGCTTGCCCAGGCTGGGTTGGCCCGGGCGGTTCAATGCCAGGGTGACCGTCACCGCCTCCACCGTCCGACCGGTCGTGTCCACGATATTCACCGAGATGGGCGCCGGGGTGCCGGCGTGCAAGTCCGCCAAGCCGTCCACCTCGACGTGCCAGCCCAGCCTGGCCAACTTGTCTTCCATGCCAAGATGATGTCCGATCCCCTTGGCGGCATCCTGCTGGTGCTCGACCACGCCGGCGAAGCCGGTATGGATGTTCTTGCCCTTGGCGTTGGGCAACAACAGTTGGGTGATGGCGGGCGGCAGACCCTTCCCGGCGATGTAGACAAAACTGGCCATGACGACCATCAATAACAGGAAGAACCCGATCAGCAGCTTGGGTGCCCAGTGCATCCTGCTGTCGCGTTTGCTCTTGGGGCTGTTCAGCATGCCGAGCAGGACCGCCACGGTGGGGTAGGCGATGACGTGCATGGTCACCACATCGAGGCCGACCGGCTGGCTGATGGCATAGACCAGGTAGCCGAACGAGGGGATCGCCGCACCGATCACCGCGGCCCAGAAATTGGACAACCGGCCGAGGCGGCCGAGGGCATAGAGGGCGGCAGTCAGCAGCATGCCGCCGAAGATGGTGATCAACAGGCTCATTGGTTGTGCTCGGTAAAGAAGCGGGCAGGATCGACCATGTTTTCACCGGCCCGGTTGCTGATCACGAAGTCGAAGTTGTGCATCTGCTTCGCCTTTTCCGGGTCCAGGGTCACGCTGGCCTGGATGATGACGCTCTTGCCGTTGCGGATGCTGACCTGCCGGAAGTTGCCCAGATCCAGGGCCCCCTCGGGCAGGCCCTTGGCCGAAAGGGTGTAGAGCTCCTCCTGGCCGGAGATGTTGGTCAGGCGGATCTGGTAGCGGTTGCGGATGCTACCGTCGGACAACACGACATAGAGCGGCTGGCGGATCTGCTGGATGCTGTGTTCGAAACTGGCGCGATGGTTGATGTCGTAGAACAGGTAAGTGGTCATCAGGACGATGGACAGGCCCCAGCCGATCACCTTCAGGCGTTTCCAGTCCAGGAAAGGGGCGGCAGGCTCGGCGCTGGTCAGGTTGGTTTCCGAATCGTAGCGGACCAGGCCGCGCGGATAGCCCATCTTGTCCATGATGGTGTTGCAGGCGTCGACGCACAGGCCGCAGGAAATGCAGGTGTACTGGAGGCCGTTGCGGATGTCGATGCCGACCGGGCAGACCTGCACGCACAGGCCGCAGTCGATGCAGTCGCCGTAGCCGGCGTAGCGGCGGTCATCGTAGCCGCGCAGGCCGGCACGGGCGATCGCGCGGCCCTTTTCCCGCTCGCCGCGGGTGCGGTCATAATGCACCGTCATCGTTTCCGCGTCGTACATCGCGCTCTGGAAGCGGCCGTACGGGCAGATGAAGGTGCAGACGTGTTCGCGCAAGGTGCCGGCGGCGAGGTAGGTCGAGACGGTCAGGGCCAGGGTGGTGATATAGGCGGCGGCTGGGGCCTGGCCGGTGAAGAAATGGGCCAGCAGCTCCGGCGCATAGCCGAAATAGAGGACGAAGGTGAGCGCCGTCCAGAACGACAGCAGGACGAACATCAACTTGGTGCCGCCCACCTTGAGCAGTTTTTCCCGGTCGCTCCAGGGCTGTCGGTAGAGGCGCAGGCGGGCCGGCCGTTCGCCCTGGAACCAGTGCTCGATCCACATGAAGGCGTCGGTCCAGATGGTCTGGAAGCAGAAGTAGCCGCAGAATGCCCGGCCGGCCAGGGCGGTGATGAAGAACAGGATCGCCGCCGCGATGAACAGCAGGATCGACAGCCAGAAGATGTCCTGCGGATAGACCGTCAGGCCGAACAGCATGTAGCGGCGGCCGGGAATGTCGAACAGGATGGCCTGGGAAGGGGCGCCGAGGCGGTCCCAGGGCAGCCAGGGCAGCAGGAAATAGACGGCGAAGCTGACCAGCAGGATGGCGTTCTTGAAATTTCGGAAGGCGCCCTTGATCGAGCGAGGCATGACCGGGATACGTTTGAAGTAGAGTTCCTGGCCTGGTACTTGATTGTCCACGATGCTTACCTGATTCAACCCTGCAATGGAAAAGCCCCGGCGTGCCGGGGCTTAGCGAGTTCGGGCGTTGCCGCCCGATGCCTATCGGTAGTTACTTGCCACCGCCCAACTCATGAACGTAGACGGTCAGCAGCTTGATTTGTTCCTGGCTCAGGCGGCCTTCCCAGGTCGGCATGACGCCCTTGCTGAGACCGCCGGTGATCACCTTCTCGACCTCGGCCAGCTTGCCGGCGTCGTCGGCGGCGCCCGGCACGTTGGCCCACAGCCAGACCTTGTCGGTCAGGTTGGCGGAACCGATGTCCTGGCGGCCCTTGGCCCCGTCACCATGGCAGTAGAAACAGGCGGCGGTGTTGGAATGGAACAGTTCCTTGCCCTGGGCGACCTGGGCCGCATCGGCCTTGTTGCCGGACAGCGACAGGACGTAGCTGGCCAGGGCCTTGACCTGGCCAGCGTCGAGGGCCTCGGCAAAGGGTGGCATGTAGCCGCGCCGGCCCTTGGTGACGCTTTCCTGGATCGTGTCGTAGCTGCCGCCGTAGATCCAGTTGTCATCGGCCAGGTTGGGGTAGGAGCCGATCTTGCCGCCGCCGCCGGACTGGTGGCAGCCGGCGCAGTTGTCGGCGAACAGCGGCTTGCCGGCCGAGGTCACGAAGCTGGACAGTTCGGGGTCCTTGCTGATCTTGTCGAACGGCAGGCTGGCCAGCTTGTCGAAATAGGGCTTCTGCATCACCGCCGCTTCCTGGGTCTCCTTGAGCAGCTTGGCGCGCGTGTTCCAGTGCCACGATTCATCCTGGCCTTCGGCGTTGGTGTAGGTCACGTTGCCGAAGACGCCGGGCAGGAAGCCCTTGCCGATCGGCCAGGACGGATAGATCAGCCAGTAGACGACGGCGAATACGATGGTGGCGTAAAAGCCGTAGATCCACCACGCCGGCAGGGGGTTGTTGTATTCCTGCAGGTTGTCGTCCCAGACGTGACCGGTGGTCTGGGGGCCTTGATTTTGCACGTTTTCAGCCATTGGACTTGTCCTTCGCTTCTTGATCCAGATCGTCGTCTAGAAAGGGGATGTTCTTGTGCGCTTCCATTCGTTCACCGCGCTTCTTGCCGCCGGCGTAAACCCACAGCACGATCAGGCAGAAGGTGATGAAGAAGATGAGCAGCCCGAGCGGCTTGGAGTTTTCCGGTCGGGCCAGCCATTCCAGCATCAGCGGTACTTCACCAGGTCTTCGGGTTTCACCTTGCTGAAATCCACCATGGTGCCCAGTACCTGCAGGTAGGCGATCAGCGCATCCGCCTCGGAAACGAAGGTGCGGTCGCCGTCGAAGTTGCCGGCCTGGGCCTGGGCGACCAGGTTCTCCTGGGCCTTGTCGATACGCAGGGTATCGGCAACGGCGGCGCCGAACTGCTTCACGTTGGCCGCGTACTCGGCCTCCGAGGCCGAGTAGGGTACGCCTACGGTGCGCTGCGCACGCAGGCGGTCGGCCACGTCGGAGTAGTCCAGGGCGGTCGCAGACAGCCACGGGTAGTTGGGCATCACCGATTCCGGCACCACGGAGGTGGGCTGGATCAGGTGCTGGACGTGCCATTCGTTGGAGTATTTGCCGCCGACCCGGGCCAGGTCGGGGCCGGTACGCTTGGAGCCCCACTGGAACGGGTGGTCGTACTTGGACTCGGCCGCCAGGGAGTAGTGGCCGTAGCGCAGCTGCTCGTCGCGGAACGGACGGATCATCTGGGAATGGCAGGTGTAGCAGCCTTCCCTGACGTAGATGTCGCGGCCGCGGGATTCCAGCGCCGTGTAGGGACGGACGCCGTCGATGCTCTCCACGGTGTCCTTGATCAGGAACAGGGGGGCGATCTCGACCAGGCCGCCGATGCTGATGGCGATCATGGTGGCGACCAGGAGGACGCCGGCGTTGGTTTCCAGGAGTTCGGAATTCAGTTTCATGATGTTCTAGTCTCCCTCGCTCAGGCGGCTGCCGCAGCGGTCTGGCCGGCCACGCCGGCTTCACGCACGCCTTGCCGGATGGTCATGTAGGCGTTGTACGCCATCACGCACATGCCAGTCAGGAAGAACATGCCGCCGATGGCGCGCATGGCATAGAAGGGGTGCATGGCCGCGACCGATTCGACGAACGAGTACTGCAGGTTGCCGAAGTCGTCGAAGGCGCGCCACATCAGGCCCTGGGAGATGCCGGAAATCCACATCGCGGTGATGTACAGGAGCACCCCGATGGTGGCCAGCCAGAAGTGCACGCCGACCAGCTTGTCGCTGTACAGCTTGGTATTCCACAGGCGCGGGATCATGTGATAGAGCGAGCCGAAGGAGATCATCGCCACCCAGCCAAGCGCCCCGGAGTGGACATGGCCGACGGTCCAGTCGGTGTAGTGGGACAGGGCGTTGACGTCCTTCAGGGACATCAGCGGGCCTTCGAAGGTGGACATGCCGTAGAACGACAGGGCCACGATCATGAAGCGCATGACGTAGTCGGTACGCAGTTTGTCCCAGGCGCCGGACAGGGTCATGATGCCGTTGATCATGCCGCCCCAGGAAGGCAGCAGGAGCATGATGGAGAAGGTGGCGCCGAGGGTGGAGGCCCAGTCGGGCAGGGCGGTCCAGTGCAGGTGGTGGGTGCCGACCCACATGTACATGAAGGACAGGGCCCAGAAGTGCACGATGGACAGGCGGTAGGAGTAGACCGGGCGGCCGGCGTGCTTGGGCACGAAGTAGTACATCATGCCGAGGAAGGCGGCGGTCAGGAAGAAGCCCACCGCGTTATGGCCGTACCACCACTGGGTCATGGCATCCTGCACGCCGGAGAACAGGCTGTAGGACTTCAGGGTGAACAGACCGACCGGGACGGCCAGGTTGTTGAAGGTGTGCAGCAGCGCCGTGGCCAGGATGAAGGACAGGTAGAACCAGTTGGCGACGTAGATGTGCGGCTGCTTGCGCTTCATCAGGGTGCCGATGTAGATCATCATGTAGCTGACCCAGACGATCTCGATCAGGAGGTCGATCGGCCATTCCATCTCGGCGTATTCGCGGCCCTGGCTGTAGCCGGTCACATAGGACAAGGCGGCCAGGACGATGATCGCCTGCCAGCCCCAGAAGGTGAACGGGATCAGACCGCCGCCCCAGAGGCGGGCCTGGCAGGTGCGCTGGACCACATAGTAGGACGTGGCGAACAGGGCCGAGCCGCCGAAGCCGAAGATCACGGCGCCGGTATGCACGGGCCGGAAGCGGCCGAAGGTGATATAGGGGATATCGAAGTTCAGGAACGGCCAGGCCAGTTCGGAGGCAATATAGACCCCCACGAGCATGCCGACCACGGCCCAGACTATGGCCATGACGACGAACTTCTTGATGATATCGTAATCGTACTGCTCCGCTGCGGCGGGCACACTTGCAGCCATGACTCCTCCTCGGGTTGCCTGCTATTCTCTCCCCCGGGACGCGGGACTTTGCCCAGGGACGAGTGGCCAACAAAAAAAGACGGCGGAGTATATGCCCAAAGACAGACCCCTCGCAAGGCCGGACAGCCCTTGGGGTCTTACTCCCGCAGCAGCAGGTCGAGGTCGTGGGCGATGTCTGCGGGCGGCTGGGCGTAGGGCAGGAACAGGCGCAGCCGGCCTTCCCGGTCGAGCACATAACTGCCCGCCGTATGGTCGACCAGATAGTCGGTCGCACCCGGCTCGACGTGCTTGCGGTAATGGATGCGGAATTCCTTCGCGGCGACGGCGATCTCGTCCGGGGTGCCGTGCAGGCCCAGGAATGAGGGGTAGAAATAGGGCACGTACTGCTTCAGCATGTCCGGCGTATCCCGCTCTGGGTCGACGCTGACGAACAGCACCTGGACCCGGGCGGCATCCTCCGGCCGCATCAGCTTGAAGGCCGAGGCCATGTCGGCGAGGGTGGTCGGGCAGACGTCCGGACAGTGGGTGTAGCCGAAGAACAGCACCACCAGCCTGGTGCGGAAATCGTCGAGGCTGCGCTTGACGCCGTTGTGGTCGGTGAGTGACAGCTGGCGACCGAAATCGGCGCCGGTGATGTCGGTGCCCTTGAAGTCGGCCCGCTTGTCCGGCCCGCAACCGGCCAGGAAAACCAGCAGCGCCAGCCAGAACAGTGGCCGCAAAACCCTCATGCCGCCGGCATGGCCGCGGCGGGCAGGTCGGCCAGGCGGTACTTGCCGGTCTGGACCGCCTTGGCGAGATCCTCCAGGTGCATATCGTTCATCATCGCGATGATCTTGTTCTTCACCGGCTTCCACTTGAAATGCATAGGACAGGCAGTCTCGTCGGTGCACTCCTTGAGGCCGAGGATGCAGCTCTTGGTGAAGTCCGGCCCCTCGGTGAGCAGGAGCACCTGCATCAGGGAGGTCTTTTGCATGCCGTCGCGCAGACAGAAACCGCCCAGGCGGCCCCGGAACGAGTCGAGCAGTCCATGCTTGCACAGGCTCTGCAATATCTTGGCCAGATAGGCGGCGGGGACATTCAGGCGATCGGCGATATCACGGTTCAGGACCGGCTCCCCGGGCGCCTGAGTGGCGATATAGATCAAGGCCTGAACCGCATATTGGCTTGTACGCGACAACACCATTTTCGATTCCTTAAAGAGGTTTTTGTCCGAATTATAACGAGCTTGCGCGTTTTGCCTAGAGGTCGAAAACCGGTTTTGTCAAAGCGAATCCAGCCACTGTTTCAGGCGGACCGGCGGCAACAAACGGGCGGCCCGTTCCGGTCGGCCATCATCCAGCCAGGGAATGACCGCCAGGCAGGGCGCCGGCAGACGGGCTTCCAGGCTGGCCAGGTTTTCCTCGAAGGCGGCCATGTCGGGGTCGACCCGGTTGGCCACCCAGCCGGCCAGGCGCAGCCCCCGGGCGACGATGGCCTCGGCGCTGAGCAGGGCATGGTTGATGCAGCCCAGGCGCAGGCCGACCACCAGCAGCACCGGCAGGCCCAGCGCCACGGCCAGATCGGCGCTGTCGCGGCGGCCGTCGAGCGGCACCCGGAAACCGCCGGCGCCTTCCACCACCACCCAGTCGGCCAGGCCGGCGAGTCGTTCGTAGGCTTCGACGATGCGCGGTATCTCGATGCGCACACCCTTGCGCTCGGCGGCGATGTGGGGGGCGATGGCGTCGCGGAACAGATAGGGGTTGACCCAGTCCGGCGGCGCCGCGACCGAGGCGGCCTGGGTCAGTTCGGCGACGTCCTCGTTGATCCAGACGCCATCGATCAGGTCGGCGCCGGCCGCGACCGGTTTCATGCCGGCGCCGCGCAGGTCGAGCGTCTTCATGCCGTGCAACAGGGCGGCCGATACCAGTGTCTTGCCGACGCCGGTATCGGTGCCGGTGACGAAGATGCCCGCCATTACCGGAGCCCTCTCTGGCGTTGTTCGATCTTCAACTGGATCACCTTGCGGCCGTCGTCCCAGTTGCTCTTGTCGCCCACCCAGGCATGGCCGTAGATCACCTCATAGGTGGCCGGCAGGCGGCCGTCCTGACGGAAGCGCTCGTAGTTGTCGACCAGCCGACGCCATTCGGCGCGCCCCATCAGTCCTTCGCGGCGGCCTTCCAGCACGGTGTGGGCGCCGATGCCCTTGAGGTCGCGCAGCAGGCCCTTGAGGTCGGCGTAGGTCAGTGTGATGTGCTCCATCTCCATGACCGGGTTGGCGAAGCCGGCATGGACCAGGGCGTCGCCCAGGTCGTGCATGTCGATGAAGCGGTTGACGTGGCCGTGGCCGTCGAGGCCGGCGAAGGCGGCACGCAGCTCCTTCAGGGTGTCCGGACCGAGGGTGGCGAACAGCAGCAGGCCGCCCGGGCGCAGTACCCGGCGGGTCTCCTTGAACACGGCCTCTGGCTCGTCCAGCCATTGCAGGGCCAGGCTCGACCAGGCCAGGTCGATGCTGTCCCTGGCCAGCGGCAGGCTGGCCATGTCGGCGCAGACCAGGGGCGAGGCCGCGCCGGCGAACAAGCGGCCGACCCGGCCCAGTAGCGAAGGCCTGGGCAGGCGTTGTCGAGCCTGAAGCAGCATGTTGCGGGCGAGATCGAGGCCGACCAGATCGGCCTTCGGGTAGCGCCGGTTGAGCAGCGGGAAGGCGAAGCCGGTGCCGCAGCCGGCATCCAGAATGCGCGCCGGGGCCAGCTTCATCAGGTCGAGCCGCTCGTCCAGGCGGCGGGCGATCTCCAGTTGCAGGAAGGCGGCATCGTCATAGCTCGCGGCCGCCTGCTCGAAAGACAGCCGGATGGCCCGTTTAAGCGCCGCATTCATCGAGGAATCCCTTGATCTGTTCGGTGAACCAGTCCGGATGGGACAGGAAGGGCGCGTGCGCTGCGCGCGGATGCACGGCCAGGCGAGCGTTCGGGATGGCCGCGGCCAGCCACTCGGCGGCCGCGGCCGGGCACAGGTTGTCGTAGCCGCCGTGCAGGATCAGGGTGGGGCAGCGCACCTGCCCGGCCTCAAGGCGCAGGTCGACCTCGCGCAGCAGGTCGAGGCCGGCGGCCAGGGTCGCCGGCCGGGGCTCGCCGCGTGCGAACACGCTGTCGCGCAGGCGGGCGATGGTCTCCCGGGCGGCGTCGCCGCCGCGCGCCTGCAGGGACAGGAAGCGCAGCAGGGTGGCGCGGTAGTCGGTCGCCAGGGCATCGGCGAAGCCGGCCAGCACCTCCGGCGCCAGGCCGTGCGGCCAGTCGGCGCGGTTGACGAAGGCCGGGCTGGTCGCCACCAGGACCACGGCCTGCACCTGTTCCGGGCGGCGGGCCGCCCAGGCCAGGGCGGCCATGCCGCCCAGCGACCAGCCGACCGCGATGCAGCGTTTGGGCAGGCTCGGCGCCAGGGCCTCGGCGAGTCCGGCCGGGTCATATGGGCTGGCCATCGGCATCTCGCCATAGCCGGGCAGGTCGGGCAGCCATTTGTCGTACCCGGGCAGGCGCCCGGCGACTTCGTTCCAGATGCCACCATGCAGGCCCCAGCCGTGCAGGAACACTACGGGCAGGCTCACGCCAGTTCCCCCAGGGCGGCAAGCAGGCGGTCGATGTCCGCCTCGTCATGTGCGGCCGAGAGCGAGATGCGCAGGCGCGCGCTGCCCTCGGGTACGGTCGGCGGCCGGATCGCCGGGCACAGGATGCCGCGTTCGCGCAGGCCGTCGGCGAGACGCAATGACTCGTGGTTGTCGCCGACCAGCAGTGGCTGGATCGGGGTGTCGGAGGCCATCAGGGACCAGGGCAGGAGGGTGACGCCCGCCTTCAGGCGGGCGATCAACGTCGCGAGCCGCGCCCGGCGCTGCGGTTCGCCGGCGATCAGCTTCAGGCTGGCCGACACCGCCGCCGCCAGCATGGGCGGGGTGGCGGTCGTATAGATGTAGGTGCGCGCCTTGTTGATCAGCCATTCGACCAGCGTCTCCGACCCGGCCACGAAGGCGCCGGAGACCCCGGCGGCCTTGCCCAGGGTGGCCAGATAGATCAGTGACGGGTGACGAGTGACGCGTGACGAAAGACCGAAATGCTCTAGCACGCCTCGCCCATCCTGGCCCAGGACGCCGAAACCGTGCGCGTCGTCGAGATACAGCCAGGCATCGTACTGCTCCGCCAGGGCCAGCAGTTCGGGCACCGGCGCGAGGTCGCCGTCCATGCTGAACACCGTGTCGGTGGCGATCAGCTTGTCTTTCGCATCGCTTGCGCGCAGCAGTTGTTCAAGATGCGCCAGGTCGCCATGGCGGTAGCGTCGATGATCGGCGCGCGCCAGCAGGGCGGCGTCGACCAGGGAGGCGTGGTTGAGCTTGTCGGCGAACACCGCGCCGTCGCGTCCGGCCAGGGCGGTGACCACGCCCAGATTGGCCATGTAGCCGGTCGAGAACAGCAACGCGGCGGGCAGGCCGACGAAGGCGGCCAGTTCCTGTTCGGCGCGATGGTGCAGGACATGGTGGCCGGTGAGTAGGTGGGCGGCGCCGGCGCCGGTACCGTATCTGGCCAGGGCGGCGCGGGCCGCCGCGGCGATCTCGGGGTGGGCGGCCAGGCCCAGGTAGTCGTTGCTGGCAAAAGACAGGAAGTCGCGGCCGTCGACCATGACGTGGCTGCCCTGGGCGCTCTCCAGCACCCGGCGGCGGCGGCGCAGGCCGAGTCTGTCCAGCTCGGCGAGCCGGGCTTCAAGGTCGATCATGGTCCGCCTTCGGTCAGGCCTCGGCGCAGCGGCGTCCCTTGACCGGTTCGGCGTGCAGGCCGAGCTTGTCGAACAGGGCCTGGTCGGCCGTGACGTCGGGGTTGCCGGTGGTGAGCAGCTTGTCGCCGTAGAAGATCGAATTGGCGCCGGCCAGGAAGCACAGCGTCTGGCCCATCTCGCCCAATTCATGGCGGCCGGCCGACAGGCGCACATGCGAGGTCGGCATGGTGATGCGGGCCACCGCGATGGTGCGGACGAACTCCAGCGGGTCGAGGTCGGCCTCGACCGACAGCGGCGTGCCCGGCACCTTGACCAGCATGTTGATCGGCACCGATTCCGGCTGCGGGTTCAGGCAGGCCAGCTCGGCGATCAGGCGGGCGCGCATGGTGCGGCTCTCGCCCATGCCGATGATGCCGCCGCAGCACACCGAGATGCCGGCCTCGCGGACCTGGCGCAGGGTGTCCAGGCGGTCTTCATACTTGTGCGTGGTGATGACCTGGCCGTAGAACTCCGGCGCGGTGTCCAGGTTGTGGTTGTAGTAGTCGAGGCCGGCCTCGCGCAGCTTGTCGGCCTGGCCTTCCTTGAGCATGCCCAGGGTGACGCAGGTCTCCATGTCGAGCGCCTTGACCTGGCGCACCATGTCGAGCACGACGTCGAGGTCCTTGTCCTTGGGGCCGCGCCAGGCCGCGCCCATGCAGAAGCGGGTGGCGCCGCTTTCCTTGGCCGCCCTGGCCTTGGTCACCACCTCTTCGATGGCCAGCAGTTGCTCGCGTTCCAGGCCGGTGTCATGGCGGGCCGATTGCGAGCAATAGCCGCAGTCCTCCGAGCAGCCGCCGGTCTTCACCGATAGCAGGGTCGACATCTGCACCGCGTTGGCATCGAAGTGCTCGCGGTGGACCGTCTGGGCGCGGAAGATCAGGTCGTTGAACGGCAGCTCGAACAGGGCTGCGACGGCCTCCAGGGTCCAGACCGGGGTGGTGTGGGACAGGTCAGTCATGCGTGGGCTCCAGTTGAATTTGTTGCCAGTCTTCCCGGCCGGCCTTCCAGATGTCGTAGAGCGACCAGGGCACCAGGGCCAGGATGAACAAGGCCCAGACGCCGCCCCAGCCGGTCGGCAGATGGGCGATGTCGTTGGCCAGGATGGTCAGGGTGCCGACGACGGCGTAGTAACGGTAGCCGGCCCACTTGTTGTAGTGTCTGACCTTGAGATCGGGGTGGTGGGCGATCATGGCATAGACGAAGATCGACGCGGCCAGCCAGAGCATTACCGGCGGCAGCGACATGGCCAGGGGCAGGAAGGCCATCTTCTTGTCGGCGATGTTCAGGCCGATGGTGAACAGGACGGCCGAAAGGGTGGTGCTGGCGATGGCCAGGTAGTTGAACAGCCGCGCCGAGCGCAGACACGCGCCGGCGGTGATGATTTGTTGTTCGGCCATGATGATGAACCGGGGACGGAAAGCCGCGTATCTTCATGGCAGGGAGGGAGCTTGTCAAATCGGGTTGGTGTTCTCTTGAACAGCTGCCGAAATATTGTGCGATCGCGGGTCGCGCAATCCTGCCTGCTGTGCGCTGCCCGCAGCCATGCCGGCCTGCTCTGCCCGGCCTGCGCGGACGACCTGCCGCGCCTGGCGCCGGAACGCTGCCCGTCGTGCGCGGCGCCGACGCCGGGCGGGGTGGTCTGCGGTGCCTGCCTGAAGCGCCCACCGGCCTTCGACGCGGCGACGGCGGTGTACCGCTATGGTTTCCCGGTCGACGTCCTGGTCCAGCGGTTGAAATATGCTGGCCAGACGGTCATCGCCGATTTCCTGGCGCAGCAACTGGCGGAGATACTGGCCGGGTCGGTCCGGCCCGACCTGATCTTGGCCATGCCGCTGCACCCGCGCCGCCTGCGCGAACGCGGCTACAACCAGGCCGCCCTGCTGGCCGGGCACCTGGCCCGCCGCCTCGGGGTGGCGTTCGCTCCGGCGGCCTGCCGGCGCGAGCGCGACACCCCGCCCCAGGTGGATCTGCCGCTCAAGGACCGGCGCAAGAACATAAAGGGCGCCTTCGTCTGCGCGGCCGACCTGACCGGCAAGCGGGTGGCCCTGGTCGACGATGTCATGACCAGCGGCGCCAGCCTGGACGAACTGGCCCGGGTGGTGAAGCGGGCCGGCGCGGTCGAGGTGTCGGCCTGGGTGGTGGCCCGGACAGTAAAGGATTAGGCGGTTGTCTCGATGTCGAAGATGCGCCGGTGTTCCAGGATGGCGTAGCGGTCGGTCATGCCGGCGATGTAGTCGCATACTGCACGGGGCAGATCCTTCTCGGCGCGCTCCTGGTACTCGGGCGGCAGCAGCTTGGCCTCGGTGGTGAAGGCCTCGAACAGGCCGCGGATCAGCCGGGTCGCCTTCTCGCTCATGCGCACCACCCGGTAATGCCGGTACAGGTTCTGGAACAGGAAGCGCTTGAGGGCCAGGTGTTCCTCGCGCAGCGCCGGGCTGAACGCGGCCAGCGTCGGGCATAGACGCAGCGCATCGATGTCGCCTGGTCGGTGTTCGGCCAGGTTGGCGCGGGTCTGCGCGACCAGGTCGGTGACGAGGGTGTTGATCATCCGGCGCACGGTCTCGTGGATCAGGCGGCGGTCGGTGAGATCGGGGTAGAGCCGGCGCACCTCGTCGAGGTGGCGGCGGAACAGGGTGATCTCCTCCAGTTGGTCGAGCGTGATCAGGCCGGAGCGCAGGCCGTCGTCGACGTCGTGGTTGTTGTAGGCGATCTCGTCGGCCAGGTTGGCGATCTGCGCCTCCAGGCTGGGCTGGTGGCCTTCGAGGAAACGCAGGCCGACGTCGCCCAGTTTTTCCGCGTTCTTCTTCGAGCAGTGCTTGAGGATGCCCTCGCGTGCCTCGAAGGTCAGGTTGAGGCCGTCGAACTCGGCGTATTTCTGCTCCAGATTGTCGACCACGCGCAGCGACTGCAGGTTGTGCTCGAAGCCGCCGTATTCCTTCATGCATTCGTTCAGCGCGTCCTGGCCGGTGTGGCCGAACGGCGTGTGGCCGAGGTCGTGGGCCAGGGCGATGGTCTCGATCAGGTCCTCGTCCAGGTTGAGCACCCGGGCCAGGGTGCGGCCGATCTGGGCCACCTCCAGGCTGTGGGTCAGGCGGGTGCGGAACAGGTCGCCCTCATGGTTCACGAACACCTGGGTCTTGTATTCCAGGCGGCGGAAGGCGGTGGAATGGATAATGCGGTCGCGGTCGCGCTGGAACTCGGAGCGGGGTGCGGCCGGAGGCTCCGGATGGCGACGGCCGCGGGAACTGCCGGAATGGGCGGCGTAGGGGGCCAGGTCAGCCACGTGCCACGGCTTCGGTGAGGGTCTGGTTGAGCAGGTCGGTCGGCGCATCGCCGCAGACGTAGGCTTCGCCCAGCTTGCGGAACAGCACGAAGCGGATGATTCCGGCCTCGACCTTCTTGTCCACGCCCATATGCTTCAGGTATTCCTCGGTGCCGAGATTGGGCGCCACGGTGGGCAGTCCGGCACGCTTGAACAGGGCGTCGATACGCTCGACATCGGCCTGTGAAATATTGCCCATGCGGCAGGACAGGTCGGCCGCCAGCATGGTGCCGGCCGAGACGCCCTCGCCGTGCAGCCAGACGCCGTAGCCCATGCCGGCCTCGATGGCGTGGCCGAAGGTGTGGCCCAAGTTGAGCAGTGCGCGCTGGCCGGCCTCGCGTTCGTCGGCGGCGACCACCTCGGCCTTGTTCTCGCAGGAGCGGCGGATGGCGTAGGCCAGGGCCTCCGGGTCGCGCGCCACCAAGCGGTCCATGTTCGCCTCCAGCCAGTCCAGGAAGGGCAGGTCGCGGATCAGGCCGTACTTGATCACCTCGGCCAGTCCGGCCGACAGCTCGCGCTCGGGCAGGGTGTTCAGCGTTTCCGTGTCGGCCAGGACCACCTGCGGCTGGTAGAAGGCGCCGATCATGTTCTTGCCGAGCGGGTGGTTGATGCCGGTCTTGCCACCGACCGAGGAGTCGACTTGGGCGAGCAGGGTGGTGGGCACCTGGATGAACGGCACGCCACGCTGGTAGGACGCGGCGGCGAAGCCGGTCAGGTCGCCGATGACGCCGCCGCCCAAAGCGATCAGCGTGGTATTGCGCTCGGCCCGGTTGGTCAGCAGGGCGTCGAAGATCAGGTTCAGGGTTTCCCAGTTCTTGTAGGCCTCGCCGTCTGGCAGGACGATGGCCAACACGTCGACGCCGGCATTCTTCAGGGTGGCGGTCAGGCGGTCCAGATAGAGCGGCCCGACTGTGGTGTTGGTGACGATGGCGACGCGCTTCTGCCTCAGGTGCGGCAGGATCAGGTCGGCCCGGTCGAGCAGGCCGGCGCCGATGTGGATGGGATAGCTGCGGTCGCCGAGGTCGACGGTGAGAGTTTGCATGGCGAGTCTCTTGATGATTCCTGGGCGCATTATAAGCCGAGCCCAGGGCCGCCAGCAGACGGACGGCGGGTCGCCGCCGGGCAAACTGGACTATATCCATACTGTGTTAGTGGCTTATTGTCTTTACATCATCGCGCAATGCGGAAAGGAGGCTGTTATGAACAAACGGACAAACAGTTGCCATGGCAGTGAGTCCCGCATGGGCAAATGGCTGGCAATCCTGGCGGCGGCCGGTCTGGCGTTGTTGGGCGCGACGGCGGCGTCAGGATTCGATAGTTACCATTCGAGCACGAATTACTGTGGCCCGAAGCTGGAGGCCTACCAGCACACACTGCCCAATCCGGTCCCGAGCCAGCCGGTTCCCGGCGTGAATTTCAACAATCCCTGTTATGAGCACGACAAGTGCTATGGCATGTGTTCCTCGAACTGCGCTTCCAAGGCCATGTGTGACAAGGACTTCAAGGCCCGCATGGAAAACATCTGCAAAAGCAAACCCATTTACATTCGGCCGGCCTGCATGGACTTGGCGCAGACTTATTATCAGGCAGTCAATGTGGCAGGAGGCATTTCATACCACTGTGGCACTCCGGCCTGTCCAGACTCCACGGCGGTATTGCCGATGGGCACGCCAAACGCTGACAAGGCCTTCTTCTTCGAGCATGCCAGTTATGCCGGCGCCTCCGTGGAATGGAGCAA
>JBAZLW010000016.1:0-19623 GCA_041650095.1 Hydrogenophilaceae bacterium
CACGGAGTCGCTGACTTCGGCGCCCGGCAGCGTGTCGCAGGTGCGCGAATGCGCCCAGGAACTGACCCGCCATGCCAAGCAGACCGGCACCACCCTGGTGTTCATCGGCCACGTCACCAAGGAGGGCGCCCTGGCCGGTCCGCGCGTGCTTGAGCACATCGTCGACACGGTGCTCTACTTCGAGGGCGACACCGGGTCCAGTTTCCGTCTGGTGCGGGCGTTCAAGAACCGCTTCGGCGCGGTCAACGAACTGGGTGTGTTCGCCATGACCGACAAGGGGCTGAAAGGGGTGAACAACCCGTCCGCCCTGTTCCTCAACCGGGCCGAGCAGGAGGCGCCGGGCTCCTGCGTGGTGGTGACCCAGGAAGGGACAAGGCCGCTCCTGGTGGAGATCCAGGCCCTGGTCGATACCGCCCACACCCCTACGCCGCGGCGCCTGACCGTCGGCCTCGATCCCAACCGCTTGGCCATGCTGCTGGCGGTGCTGCACCGTCATGGCGGCATCGCCTGCTTCGACCAGGATGTCTTCGTCAACGCCGTTGGCGGGGTGCGCATCGTCGAGCCGGCGGCCGACCTGGCGGTGCTGGTCGCGGCGGTTTCTTCCATCAGGAACAGTGTGTTGCCGCATAAACTTGCGGTATTCGGTGAAGTCGGCTTGTCGGGCGAGATCCGCCCGGTGCAGCGCGGCCAGGAGCGCCTGAAGGAGGCCGCCAAGCTGGGCTTCAACCTGATCCTGGCACCCAGGGCCAACCTGCCTAAGCAGGCGATTGCGGGAGTTCAGGTAAAGGGTGTGGCCAGCCTGAGCGAGGCGCTGGATTTTCTGAGGACGCTATAAGGCCCCGCAACTGTCCAGCCAATTCGTCGATCGGGATGGGCTTGGCGAGTTCATAGCCCTGGCCATAGTCGACGCCGATCTCTCGCACCAGGTCGAGGATTTCCGGGTTCGCCACATATTCTGCGACGGTCTTCATGCCGAGCGAGTGACCGATGTCATTCATCGACTTCACCATCGCCGTCAGGTCGGAATCGCCGACCATGTCCTTCACGAAGGCGCCGTCGATCTTGAGGGTGTCGGTGCGCAGGTTGCGCAGATAACCGTAGGAGGCATTGCCGCTGCCGAAATCGTCGATGCAGAAACGGCAGCCATAGCGATGGATCTGGCTGATGAATTCGCGCGCGGCGTCGTAGTTGCGCATCGTCGCGGTTTCAGTGATCTCGAAGATGATCTTTTCCGTATCGATGTCGCCCTGCGACAGGTGCCGGTGCAGGGTGTCCAGTACTGTGGCGTCCGCCATCGAAAGGGCGGACAGGTTGATGGAAAAGCCGCCGGTGACGGCGAAGACGTCCGGATTGGCACGTATCCAGGCGAAAGTCTGCTCTATGACCCAGATATCCAGGTCATGGCTGCGTTTCCAGTATTCGGTCGCCTCGACGAAGGGTTGCGGGCTGACGATCTGGCCGGATTCGTCGCGCACGCCGAGCAGGATTTCGTAGTAGGACGGTTTGGCGGCGTCGGCGTTCAAGGCGACTACGCGCTGGCAACGCAGAAAAAGGATGTCGCCTGCGAGCAGGCTGTCGATGCGCTGACCCCAGGATTGCAGGGATTCCTGCTCCCTCAGATGGGCGCTGGAATCCTCGTAGACCTGGACCGGCTCGCCTTCATGCACGGCGGCGGCGCAGGCGGCGGTGGCGCGCCGGATGGCCTCGGCCGCGTCGGTGCTGCCCGGAGCGAGGCCGGTCAGGCCGATTCGGGCCTCTATCTGGTAGTTGGCCTGACCATGCTGGAACTGAAAGTCGCGCAGTGCATGGGCCACGCCATAGGCCGCCCGGCGCGCCCCGGTCAGGTCCAGGTCGGGCAACAGCAGCGCCAGGCGGCCATCGCCGATGCTGGCCAGGGTGCCGTTGCTGCCGATACGGCGTTGTGCCACGGCGGCGAGTTCCCGGGTCAGGCGCTCGCCCGCCTCGATGCCGCAGGTATCCAGAATGGCGCGGAAGGGCGTGAATTCGAGCATGCCGATGATGTGGCCCTTGGCCGAGCCATGTGGCTGGCGGGCGGCCTTGAACATGAAGCCTTTCAGATTGAGAAGGCCGGTCAGCGGGTCGTGGTGGGCGCGGTGAGCCAGGCGACGGTACAGGTTGTCGACGGTGCCGTTCTCCGAGCGTTCCAGCAGGGGAAGATCGCGGTCATCACCCCGGCGCAAGGAGCCTTCGGACTGCCGTTTCGCCAACTCTACCCGGGTCAACTGCAGCTTGCGCGTCGCGGAGCGGTTGACGAATCCGAACGAATCCGATGCCTGGTTGATCCAGATCAGTTGCATCGGCACCCGCAGGCCATCAAGATCGATATCCCACCATTCGCCCAGGTGGCTCGGCAGGTCTTGCGGCGTGACGACGTCGTTATCGACCCTGGCCAGGCCGGTTTCGTGGACAAACCAGTCCGATGGCAGGCTGACGCTGTCGACGTTCTTGGCTCGGGCCAGGAAACTGGTCAGGTCGGCCAGACTGGCCTCGATCCGCCTCCGGTCGGTATTGACGCGGCGCAGGCGGCCTTCGATTTCCCGCTGCATGATCTCCGTCGGCGACTGGTGATCCCGGGCCAGCAACTGGTCGAGCAGGTGCAGGGTGGTCAGGCATTCCTGATCGTTGCCGCGCAGGCTTTGCAGCATGAGGTGCTGGCGCAGGCCCTGATCCAGCAGGGTCAGGATGATCCGTGGCACCACACGGCCGGACAGGCGCTGGTCGAGCAGGCGCGCCACGTCCAGCTTTGCGGCCCGGAGCGATTCCTGAATTTCACAATTCTCCTGGTAACCGGCAATGCGCTGGCGATGGTACTGGCTGGGGTATTTCAGCAACTTTTCCAGGGCGTCGCAGGCCTTGCCAAAGTCGCTGGCCTCGCTGGCGGCCTGCTCGATGATGGTGGCCAGCAGATCGCCTTGCTCCCGATCGGTGAACTTGCCCCGGTCGTCGGTCACGATGGCGAAGCGGTCGACCAGATTGAGCAGCCGGCGCAGGGGATGGTCCGCCTGGTTGAGTGGGTCCTCACCCTGCAGGACCAGTTCGTACAGGGGCTTTTCCAGTTTTTTCAGGAGGCCGTCGAGGTCGGATTGCTCGCCATGCTCGGTCAACGCCTGGCTCATCAGGTTGGCTGCCATGCCAAGGGAGTCGCGCTGGCGGGTATTCAAGCCACCCATATCGGCCTGGCTGAGCAGGGCCACCACCTGATGGGAGAGCGTAGGGCCGGCCGGTATGCCGCCCAGCAAGGTCTCGAGAGGGGGCGCGGCAGCGATCGGCGCCGGGCTGGCCGGCGGCTGCTGGCCGGCGATACGGGCCAGGGTCTGCACCAAGGCATTCAGGGTCTCGGGGTCGGCCGGCGGCATCGGAAACAGGCCTTCGCCGTCCCCGTGGGCGGTGTTGCCGGCATCGGCGGGGCGCATTCCCGGCGTCAGGGCAAACAGCTTTTCGGCAATCTCGGCCAGCTTGTCGATCTGAGCTGCGATGTCGCCGCGTCCAGCTTCCGATTTCACGCCCCGAACGGCCGCGGGCGCACTGGCGGCGGGTATGGGGCGATCCTGCAGAGTGGGTTTCAGGGGGGCCAGGAGCTGGTTCATCTGGTCGTACAAGGACGGGTAGCGGGACGCGATGGCCTCGCCGAAGGCCTTGTAGATCAGGCCGCGCATCGGGTTGTTGAGGTCGATATTGCCGATGTTGTCCCGGAAGGCGAGGCAGACCGCTTCAGGCCCGAACGGATCGTTATGGCGGTCGATCGGAACCGGGGTCAGCTGGCTGAAACACCGGCTGAACAGGTACATGGCCGCGCGGTTGTCGGCTTCGATGTGCTGGAAGATGTTGGCGAGGTTCAGCCAGTCGTCGAAACTGTGATCGTCGAGAATGGCGAGTTCCGAGCTGTCGCTGGGCAGCAGCTCCAGTTCCTTCTTGGGCTCGGCCATCCGGTGCATCTGGCTGACCAGGCTGGCATAGAGCCCGCGGCCGATCTCATCGCCACGCTGGAGCAGTGTGGCCAGGGCGCCCAGATAGCGGGAATGCTCCGACAGGTGCAGGTTGGCGGTGTCCTGTTCGGCCACCTTGACTCTGATGCCGTCGAGAAAGGCCTGCCAGGCACGGTCCAGGAAGACGTGGAACAGGTGTATGCAATCGCGCACGATGGCCTGTTGCTCATCCGGACTGAGGCCGGAGGCAGGGCCGTTGCCGATATTGTTCCGGGCATCGACCAGGGACTGATAGGCCTCGTCGGTCATGCTGTCAAGTTTCAGGCCCAGTCCCGAGGCGGAGGTGCGCACCAGGGCACCTTGCAGACGGTGTTGGCCGACACCGTTCTCATTCAGGGGGAACTCGATCTCGACCCGCGCAGCCTGACTGGAGGCCGTCTTCGGGTTGGCCTGATCCAGACCGACCAGCTGCAATCCACCCTCACTGAAGTCGTGGATTTCATAGAGCACGGGTTGGTCGCTAGAGAAGGATAAACGCGCCGTTTCACGCGTTTTCAGACGCATGGATTGTCGCTGCTTTTCACCTCCAGCCGCATCGTCTCCGATGTCTACTGTTTTATCTTTGCGGGTCATGACGCCATGCTAATCAAGAAAACAGCGGACGGACATCGTAGCGGGGTCTGCTGGCTAGGTATTAATACTACGCGTGCGGCTGCCATTCGATCAATCGGCCCCGGCGGTCATGCCCTTCCGGACCCATCAGATCGGTCAGGTCGGCGGCCAGGGTCTCCAGGGGCGGTAGCCTGGACTTGTCCTCGCCCGGGTGGCTGATGGCACGCTGCGGGCTGTTGATCGGGCCGGGGATGACCAGGTTCAGGCGCAGGTTGGCGGCATCGCTCCATTCCTCGGCCTGGATGCGGAAATAAGCCTCCAGCGCGGCCTTGGAGACGGCGAAGCCGCCCCAATAGGCGGCTGGCGTGTGGCCGTGACTTTCGCCGACCAGGATGACCGTGGCGTCCGGCGCCGCCGCGAGCAATTGCAGGCAGGCCCGGTTGATGGCGAACGGTGCGATGACGTTGACCTTGTACAGGCGCTGCCATTCCTCGGCGGTCTGCTGGCCGAGCGGACAGGGTGATTCGAACTCGGCGGCACAGTGCAGGATGCCGTCGAGCCGGCGCAACTGGTAGCCGATGGTCTGGGCCAGGGTGTCGAAATCCTTGTCGGCAGCCTTTTCCAGGTCCATCGGGAAGATCGCCGGCATCGGGCCGTTCGCCGCGACGATCTCGTCGTAGACCTGTTCCAGTTTCCTGGTGGTGCGGCCAAGCAGGATCACCGTGGCGCCGCGGGCCGCGCAGGCAAGCGCGGCGGCGCGGCCGAGGCCCTGGCCGGCGCCGGTGACCAGGATGACGCGGTCCTTGAGTGATTGATTGTTTTCCATATTGGGTGGTGGCCGGGGGCTTACGCCCCTCGCTCCTCGGCAATGATCAGTTGGGCGCATTTTACGCCGCTTCGCACCGCACCTTCGAGCGTTGCCGGGTAATCGCCGGCGGTGTAGTCGGCAGCAAGACAGAGGCCGGGGATGGCGGTGCGGTTTGCCGGGCGCCACAGGCCGGGCGTGCAGGCGTAGGTGGCGCGTTTCTCGACGATGACTTTCCAGTCCAGCAGCGCAGGCAGTGGGCCGAGCCGTTCGCCGAGCAGGCCCAGCCAACGATCCCGCAGAACCTCCGGCGCCAGGTCGAGGTGCGGTCCCTCGGCGCTGGCGACGATGGCGGCCAGCCCCGGTGCCAGATCGTTGCGCTCGAAGGCCCAGGGCGCATCGGTGCGGCCCAGGGCCAGCATCGGGTAGGGAAAGCGCAGCGGTGTGGCGAAACGCAGCCAGAGGGTCAGGATCGGTTGCCAGGCGTAGCCACGCAGCCTGTCGGCGAGCGGCTCGGTCCCGGGCAGGCCGGCCAGCAGGTCGGGGATACGCGCCGGATGGGTGGCCAGGATGACCCGGTCCGCCTGCGTATCCGGCCCGTGCAGGCGGAAGCCGCCGGCTTCCTGACCCAGGCCGGCAACCTTGCTGGACAGGTGCACTGTGCCGCCGCGCGAATCAAGGTAAGCCCGCGCGGCATCCGGCACCAGACGGCCCAGGTCGGCGCGATTGAACAGCATGTCGCTGGCGGCACGCGGGCCGGCCAGGCTGTCGCGCAGCACATTGCAGAAGACCTGGGCCGACGCCTCAACGAGCGGGGTATTGAGGGCGGCGACGCAGATCGGTTGCCAGAGACATTCGATCAGGCGGTCGGACTGATCGTGCAGTTTAAGCAGTTGCCCGGCCGGCAGGTCGTCGGGCAGGCGGAAGCCCTGGCGCTTGAGGGCTTGCATGAAGCGGGCGGCGGCGAGCTTGTCGGCCAGGCTCAGGCCATTGGCGGCAATCAGTCCCACCGCCAGATGCAGGGGGGCGGGCAGCCCGGGCAGCCTCAGTCTGAACTCGGGGCCGTGGAATTCCAGCCGGCGCCGTTCGATCAGATGCACGGTGCCGAGGCGGCGCAGCAAAGCCAGGGTCTGCTCGTAAGCGCCGGCCATGAGGTGCTGGCCGTTGTCGATCCGGATGCCGTTCCAGTCGAGCGAGCGGGCGCGGCCGCCGAGTTGTTTCGCGGCCTCGTGCAGGGTGACCGGGCAGCCGGCCTCGGCCAGGGTCACGGCGGCGGCCAGACCGGCCCAGCCGCCCCCGACAATGGCAACCGCAGGTCTCAGGCGGCCAGCCATGTCTTGCCGGCCAGCCAGAGCTTGCGCAGCGTGGGCAGGGTGATGCGCCGGCTCAGCACCGGGTAATCCTCTTGGCGGATCTGTTCCAGGAGCGCCCGGTAGATCGCCGCCATGACCAGGCCCGGGCGCTGGCCCTTGCGGTCGCCGGCCGGCAGTAGGGCCAGCGCCTCGTCGTAGGTGGCGCTGGCGCGCTGGTACTGGAATTCCATCAGGCGTTGGAAGCTGGCGCCGGCACGGCCCTGCAGCAGATCGGCCGCGCTGACGCCGAACTCGGCCATCTCGTCCTGGGGCAGGTAGATACGGCCGCGCCGGGCATCCTCACCGACGTCGCGCAAGATGTTGGTGAGTTGCAGGGCCAGGCCGAGCCGGGCGGCATATTTCAGGGTGCCGTGATCGCGATAACCAAAGATGCCGGCCGCGACCTCGCCGACGATGCCGGCGACGCGGTGGCAGTACAGACGTAGTTCCTTGAAGTCGGGGTAGCGGGTCTGCTCCAGGTCCATGGCCATGCCGTCGACGATCTCTTCCAGTTGCTCGCGGTCGATGCCATAGCGGCCGATCACTGGCAGCAGGGCTTGGGCGACCGGATGCGTGGGCTGGCCGGCATAGAGCCGGTCCAGTTCCGCGCGCCACCAGTCGAGCTTGCGCCGGGCGGCGACGGGGTCATCGCCTTCGTCGACGATATCGTCGACTTCGCGGCAGAAGGCGTAAAAGGCGGTGATGGCAGCGCGCTTCGGGCCGGGCAGGAAGCGGAAACTGGTGTAGAAGCTGGAGCCGCTGGCGACGGCCTTATCCCGGCAGTACTGCTGCGGCGTCACCGGCTGCATCCGGTGCCGCAGCTACCGCCCTTGCTGCGGTCGGGGCGCTTGGGCCAGAGGGCGCCGCGCAGCATGGCCAGCCAGTCGACCAGGCCGAGGGTGGGACGCTGATTGAACATGTCGCCCCGGCTGGCCTGCAGCTTTTTCAGGATGCGTTCGCCGCCCAGGAGGATCAGCCGCATCTCGATGCCGGTCCGGCCTTTCAGGGCCAGGCCCAGGGGTGAGCCGGCCACCAGCATGCGGCTGGCGCGTTCGATCTGGGTCTTCATGAATTGCTGCCAGAGGCCGTCGACCCGGCCCTCGGCGATCTGGCGCTCGCTGATGCCGAATCGGGTCATCTCGTCCTGGGGCAGGTAGATGCGGCCTTTTTTATAGTCCAGCGCCACGTCCTGCAGGAAGTTGATCAGTTGCAGTGCGGCGCAGATGCCGTCCGACCAGGCTTGGTGCCGGGGGTTGCGGTCGCCGTAGAGCATAAGCAACAGCCTGCCGATCGGATTGGCGGACTTGCGACAATAAGCCATGACCTCGCCGAAGTGGTCGTAGCGGGTCTTTTCGCAGTCCTGGCTGAAGGCGTCGAGGAGGTCGTGGAAGGGCGCGTAGCCTAGGTTGTAGGCGCGGATGGCGTCGCCCAGAGCGGCAAAGATGGGGTCGTCGAGCGACTCGCCGCGTTCGAGGGCATGGAGTTTGCTACGGAATGCATGCAGGTCGGCCAGGCGTTGTTCGGCTGGCGCGTCGCCCTCGTCGGCGATGTCGTCCGCCGCCCGGGCGAAGGCGTAGATGGCGCGAACGGGTTTGCGCAGCCTGCGTGGCAGGATGATCGAGGCGACCGGAAAGTTTTCGTAATGCCCGGCATTGATCATGGAACCTGGTGTGGCTGGCATTGTTTGCGCTTGTTTATTACTTAATTAACCATTTAATCATGGGGTTATCGGTGCAGCACGGAGAAGCTCGGCTGACATGCGATGGACGCTATATTACACTTCAGCGTTTTCGCGAAAGTGGCGGAATTGGTAGACGCACTGGATTTAGGTTCCAGCGGGGAAACCTGTGGGGGTTCGAGTCCCCCCTTTCGCACCAGAAGAGTGTAGCAATCCAACAAGGAACCGTAATGTCCGCAACCGTAGAAACCCTGGCCGGCCTCGAGCGCCGCATCTCCCTGAACCTGAACCCGGCCGAGATGGAGGTCGAGGTGGGCAAACGCCTGCAGAAGTTGAGCAGGAACGTCAAACTGGACGGCTTCCGGCCGGGCAAGGCGCCGATGAAGGTGGTCGCCCAGCGCTATGGCGGCGAGGTCCGGGGCGAGGTCCTGGGCGATACCCTGCAAAAGCAGTTCGTTGCCGCGGTCCAGGAGAACAAGCTCGATGTGGCCGGTTACCCCCATTTCGAGCCGGCCGGCGAGGGCGCCTTTACCGCCACTTTCGAGGTCTACCCAGAGGTCGTGGTGGGCGATATCGGCCAGGTCAAGGTAACTCGGCCGGTGGTCGAAGTGGCCGATGCCGACGTCGAGCGCACCCTGGATGTGCTGCGCAAGCAGCGTGTCCGCTACAACGCCGTGGCGCGCGCCGCCGAAGCCGGCGACCGGGTCCATATCGACTATGTCGGCAAGATCGACGGTGAACCGTTCCAAGGCGGCGAGGCCAAGGATTTCCCGCTGATCCTGGGCGAGGGCCGCACCCTGCCCGACTTCGAGGGCGCCCTGTCCGGCATGAAGGCCGGCGAGACCAAGTCCTTCGAAGTGACCTTTCCGGCCGATTATTTCGCCAAGGAACTGGCCGGCAAGACCGCCACCTTCGAGGCGACCATGAAGTCGGTCCATGCCCCCCTGCTGCCCGAGGTGGACGAGGACTTCGCCAGGAGCCTGGGCATCCACGAGGGCGGCCCCGCCAAGCTGCGCGAAGAGATCGGCGCCAACCTGGCCCGCGAGGCCAAGCGCCGCATCCAGGTGCGCCTGAAGGAGCAGGTCATGGACGGTCTGCTGGCGGTCACCCCGTTCGACGTGCCCAATAGCCTGGTCGGCATGGAGATCCGCAGCCTGATGGAGCATGCGGTCAACGATCTCAAGGCCCGCGGCATGAAGGAGCAGGATATCAAGCTGAGCGAACAGGTGTTCGAGCCCCAGGCCAAGCGCCGGGTCGCCCTGAGCCTGCTGCTGAACAGCTTTGCCGTCGCCAACAAGATCACCGCCGAGGAAGACAAGGTTCGTGCCAAGGTCGACGAGTTCGCCCAGAGCTACGAAGACCCGACCGAAGTGGTCGCGTGGTACTATCAGGATGCCAACCGCCTGCGTGATGTCCGAGCCATGGTGGTCGAGGACAACGTGGTCGAGATGGTGTTGCAGCAGGCTCAGGTCACCGATGAGCCGACCAGTCTTGAAACTCTGATGGGGAAAGCCTGATGGCAAACTTCGACCACATCGCCACGATGACCGAGCCGTCCATGCTCGGCTATATCCCGATGGTCATTGAGCAGAGCGGCCGCGGCGAGCGCTCCTACGACATCTATTCGCGCCTGCTCAAGGAGCGCGTGGTGTTTCTGGTCGGCCCGGTCAACGACCAGACCGCCAACCTGGTGGTGGCCCAACTGCTGTTCCTGGAATCGGAAAACCCCGACAAGGACATCCATCTCTACATCAATTCCCCAGGCGGGTCGGTGACGGCCGGCATGGGCATCTACGACACCATGCAGTTCATCAAGCCGGACGTGTCGACCCTGTGCATCGGCCAGGCCGCCAGCATGGGGGCCTTCCTGCTCACCGCCGGCGCCAAGGGCAAGCGTTTCTGTCTGCCCAACTCGCGGGTGATGATCCATCAGCCCCTGGGCGGATTCCAGGGCCAGGCCTCGGACATCGAGATCCACGCCAAGGAGATCCTGTTCCTGCGTGCCAGGCTGAACGAATTGATGGCCAAGCACACCGGCAAGACCCTGGACGTGATCGAACGCGATACCGACCGCGACTATTTCCTGAGCGCGGAGGATTCGGTCAACTACGGCATCGTCGACAAAGTGCTGGCCAATCGGACCGACGCGGCGTAAACTTGACTTAAATATTCGGGTATTATTGGGACGGCGACATGGCAGACAAGCAAGACAACGAGAAGCTCCTTTATTGCTCCTTCTGCGGCAAGAGCCAGCACGAGGTACGCAAGCTGATCGCCGGCCCCTCGGTGTTCATCTGCGACGAGTGCGTGGAACTGTGCAACGACATCATCCGCGAGGAGGTTCAGAACGCCGGCGGCAGCAAGGACGAGTCCGACCGCCTGCCGCTGCCGCAGGAAATCCGCGACACGCTGGACCAGTATGTGATCGGCCAGGGCAAGGCCAAGCGGTCGCTGGCGGTGGCGGTGTACAACCACTACAAGCGTCTGCGCAGCACCAGCCATGGCAAGGATGACGAGGTCGAACTGGCCAAGAGCAACATCCTGCTGATCGGTCCGACCGGTTCCGGCAAGACCCTGCTGGCGCAGACCCTGGCCCGCCTGCTCAACGTGCCCTTCGTGATCGCCGACGCGACCACCCTGACCGAGGCCGGCTATGTCGGCGAGGACGTCGAGAACATCATCCAGAAGCTCCTGCAGAAGTGCGACTACGATGTCGAGAAGGCCCGCAACGGCATCGTCTACATCGACGAGATCGACAAGATCTCGCGCAAATCGGACAACCCTTCGATCACCCGCGACGTCTCGGGCGAGGGCGTCCAGCAGGCCCTGCTCAAGCTGATCGAGGGCACCACCGCCTCGATCCCGCCCCAGGGCGGCCGCAAGCATCCGAACCAGGAATACATCCAGGTCGACACCACCAACATACTGTTCATCGTCGGCGGCGCCTTCAGCGGCTTGGAGCGGGTGATCCGCAACCGTACCGAGAAATCCGGCATCGGTTTCGGCGCCGAGGTGAAGAGCAAGGACAACCGCAAGGATCTCGGCGAGGTGTTCAAGATGGTCGAGCCGGAGGACCTGATCAAGTACGGTCTGATCCCCGAGTTCGTCGGTCGTCTGCCGGTCATCGCCACCCTCGAGGAACTGGACGAGAAGGCCCTGGTGCAGATCCTCACCGAACCCAAGAACGCCCTGGTCAAGCAGTTCCAGAAGCTGTTCCGGATGGAAGGCGCGGAACTGGAATTCCGCGACGAGGCCCTGTTCGCCATCGCCAGGGCGGGCCTCAAGCGCAAGACCGGCGCCCGCGGCCTGCGCTCGATCATCGAGCAGGCCCTGCTCGACATCATGTTCGACCTGCCCGGCATGAAGGATGTCGAGAAGGTCGTCCTCGACGAGAAGGCCATCACCGGCGAAGGCAAGCCGCTGCTCATCTATTCCGACCAGTCCGCCAAGCAGTCGGCCCAGGCCGGCTGATATTTTCCCGCCCCGGGTTGAATTCCGACCCGGCGGCTTCACCTAGTTGTCATCGGCCCGATGGCCATCAGCCAGAGTGAGATCAATGAGCTCAAACGTCCTTTTTACCTCTTCAGTCACCTTGCCGTTGCTGCCCTTGCGGGACGTGGTGGTGTTCCCCCACATGGTCATCCCGCTGTTCGTGGGCCGGCCAAAATCGATCAAGGCGCTGGAAGATGCCATGGAGGCCGGCAAGCACATCCTGCTGGTGGCGCAAAAATCCGCCGCCAAGGATGAGCCGGAGTTCTCCGATCTCTACAGCGTCGGCACCATCGCCACCATCCTGCAGATGCTGAAATTGCCCGACGGCACCGTCAAGGTCCTGGTCGAGGGAACCCAGCGCGTCAGGGTGAGCGAGTTCATCGACGAACAGAGCCATTTCACCGGCCGTGCCGACCCGATCGAGGAGACCCTCGACGATGGCAGCGAGGTCGAGGCGATGCGCCGCGCCCTGATCGCCCAGTTCGACAACTACGTCAAGCTGAACAAGAAGATTCCGCCCGAGATACTGGCCTCCCTGGCCGGCATCGACGACGCCGGCCGCATGGCCGACACCATTGCCGCCCACCTGCCGCTCAAACTGGAACAGAAGCAGGACATCCTTGAGATCTTCGAACTCAAGGGTCGCCTCGACCACCTGATGGGCTTCATGGAGACCGAGATCGACATCCTCCAGGTCGAGAAGCGCATCCGCGGCCGGGTCAAGCGCCAGATGGAGAAGAGCCAGCGCGAGTACTACCTGAACGAGCAGGTCAAGGCGATCCAGAAGGAACTCGGCGAGATCGAGGAAGGCGCCGAGCTCGACGAGCTGGAAAAGAAGATCAAACTCGCCCACATGTCTCGGGAAGCGAACAAGAAGGCCGAGGCCGAGCTGAAGAAGCTGCGCATGATGTCACCCATGTCGGCCGAGGCCACCGTGGTGCGGACCTACATCGACACCCTGGTCGGCCTGCCCTGGAAGAAGAAGACCAAGGTCAGCAAGGATCTGGCCCGGGCCGACGAGATACTCGACCAGGACCACTACGGCCTGGAGAAGGTCAAGGAACGCATCGTCGAATACCTGGCCGTGCAGCAGCGCGTCGACAAGCTGAAGGCCCCGATCCTTTGCCTGGTCGGACCGCCCGGGGTGGGCAAGACCTCGCTCGGCCAGTCCATCGCCCGCGCCACCAACCGCAAGTACGTGCGCATGGCCCTGGGCGGCGTGCGCGACGAGGCCGAGATCCGCGGCCACCGGCGTACCTACATCGGTTCCCTGCCGGGCAAGATACTCCAGAGCATGACCAAGGTCGGGGTGCGCAACCCGATGTTCCTGCTCGACGAGGTCGACAAGCTCGGCCAGGACTTCCGCGGCGACCCGTCGTCGGCCCTGCTGGAGGTGCTCGACCCGGAGCAGAACCACACCTTCCAGGACCACTACGTCGAGGTCGAATTCGATCTTTCCGACGTGATGTTCGTGGCCACCGCCAACAACCTCAACATCCCCGGCCCGCTGCTCGACCGCATGGAAGTGATCCGCCTGTCCGGCTACACCGAGGACGAGAAGGTCAACATCGCCATCCGCTACCTGCTGCCCAAGCAGATGAAGAACAACGGCCTGGCCGAGACCGAACTGCTGGTCAACGAAGCCGCCCTGCGCGACATCGTGCGCTACTACACCCGCGAGGCCGGCGTGCGTAGCCTGGAGCGCGAGATCGCCAAGATCTGCCGCAAGGCGGTCACCGCCCACACCCTCAAGAAGGCCAAGGGCAAGATCAACGTCACCCCGAAGAACCTCGACAAGTACCTGGGCGTACGTCGGTTCACCTACGGCATGGCCGAGAAGGTCAACCAGATCGGCCAGGTCACCGGCCTGGCCTGGACCGAGGTCGGCGGCGAGCTGCTCACCATCGAGGCCACGGTGATGCCGGGCAAGGGCGCCATCATCCGCACCGGCCAGCTGGGCGACGTGATGAAGGAGTCGATCGAGGCCGCCCGCACCGTGGTGCGCAGCCGCGCCAGCTCGCTGGGCATCGCGGCCGACAAATTCGAGAAGCACGACATGCACATCCACCTGCCCGAGGGCGCCACGCCCAAGGACGGTCCGTCCGCCGGCGCCGCCCTGACCACCGCCATGGTCTCGGTGCTGGCCGGCATCCCGGTGCGCTGCGATGTCGCCATGACCGGCGAGATCACCTTGCGCGGCGAGGTGCTGCCCATCGGCGGCCTCAAGGAGAAGCTCCTGGCGGCCCATCGCGGCGGCATCAAGCAGGTGCTGATCCCGCAGGACAACGTCAAGGACCTGGTCGAGATCCCGGACAACATCAAGAACAAGCTCGACATCCAGCCCGTCAAGTGGATCGAGGAAGTGCTTGAATTCGCCCTGGAACGCAAGCCCGAGCCGTTGCCCGAGGAGGAGTCGAAGGCGGCCACGCCGGCCGCGAAATCGGAAGATGCCCCCGCTGTAATCAAGCATTGATGCGGTTTCCGCGACGTTATACTTCTTGACACCGCTTTTTTGCGGTTGCTATAACGTCGCGGCAGACTCTCTGCTCCGCATTTCATCCACAGTAGAAGGGGGATTCCGTGAACAAATCCGAACTGATTGACGCCATCGCCAGCTCCGCCGATATATCCAAGGCCGCCGCCGGCCGAGCCCTGGATGGCGCCATGGAGGCCGTCAAGAAGGCCCTGAAGAAGGGCGATATGGTGACGCTGGTGGGTTTTGGATCTTTCTACGTCGGCAAGCGCGCCGCTCGTACCGGCCGCAACCCCCGTACCGGGGCCGACATCAAGATCAAGGCGGCCAAGGTGCCGAAGTTCCGAGCTGGCAAGGCCCTGAAGGATTCGGTAAACTAACCGGCTTTCCGGGTGCTTAGCTCAGTTGGTAGAGCGTCTGCCTTACACGCAGAATGTCGGCGGTTCGAACCCGTCAGCACCCACCAGTTCTCTGCATGCTCATTGGAGTGGTAGTTCAGTCGGTTAGAATACCGGCCTGTCACGCCGGGGGTCGCGGGTTCGAGTCCCGTCCACTCCGCCAGTAGTACCAAGAGGCGAACGTGAGTTCGCCTTTTTTTCATCGGAAACCAAACGTCATGCTAGAAGCGATACGCGAAAGCGCCCAGGGCTGGATCGCCAAGGTCATCCTGGCACTCATCATCGTCCCCTTCGCCATCTGGGGCGTCGACTCCTATTTCCAGGGTGGTGGCGGCGAACCGGCGGTTGCCACGGTCGGCAAGGACGAGGTCAGCCAGCGGGAATTCTTCCGCGCCCTGCAGAACCAGCGTGACGCCCTGCAGAAACAGGCCGGCGCCAAGGTCGACATCGAAAACAAGGACTTCCGCAAGAGCGTGCTCGATCAACTGGTGGAGATCCGCCTGATCGGCAATGCCGCGAAACGCAACGGCCTGATCGTGCCCGCCAACCAGATGGACGAGGTGATCAAGTCGGCGCCGATCTTCCAGGAAAACGGCGCCTATTCCGAGTCGCGCTTCCAGGCCTGGCTGCGCGAGCAGGGGCTGGGCCAGAAAGAACTGGCCGCGATGATCGAGCGCGAAGCGCTGACCCAGCAGTTCCAGATGGGCTATGGCCAGGGCTCGGTGGTCTCCACCGCCAGCGCCGGGCGCCTGTCGGCCCTGATCGCCCAGCAACGCGAGGTCAGCGAGGCGATCTACTCCGCCGATGCCTACCTCAAGGGCGTGACGGTCGACGACAAGGCGGTCGAGGCCGAATACAACGCCAGCAAGAACGACTACGCCACCCCGGCCCAGGTGCGCGTCCAGTACCTGGTGCTGTCCGCCGAGGCCATCCGCTCCGGCATCAAGGTCAGCGACGAAGAGGCCAGGCAATACTACGAAGGCAACAAGGCTCGCTACCAGACACCCGAGCAACGCCGTGCCAGCCATATCCTGATCAAGGCCGACAGCGCCGCCGAGAAGCCGGCCGCCAAGGCCAGGGCCGAGCAGTTGTACGCCCAGGTCAAGGCTGCGCCGGGCAGGTTCGCCGAGCTGGCCAAGCAGAATTCGCAAGACCCCGGCTCCGCCGCACAGGGCGGCGACCTAGGCAGCTTCACCCGCGACACCATGGTGAAGCCCTTTGCCGATGCCGTGTTCGCCATGAAGTCAGGCGAGATCAGCGCCCCGGTGGAAACCGAGTTCGGCTACCACATCATCCGCCTGGATGGCATCACGCCCGGCATGACGCCGACCTTCGAGGCGCTGAAGCCGCAGATCGCCGCCGAACTGGCCCAGCAGCAGGCCGAGCGCAAGTTCGCCGAGGTGGCCGAGCGGTTCAGCAACATGGTCTACGAGCAGCCTGACAGCCTGGCTCCCGCGGCCAAGGAATTCGGCTTGACCGTGCTGGAATCCGGCTGGATCGGCCGCGACCAGGCCGAGCCGGCCTTCCTCGCCAAGCCCACCCTGATGGACGCTTTGTTCTCCCCCGAGGCGCTCAACAAGCACCAGAACACCGAGGCTGTGGAAGTCACGCCCGGCACCCTGGTTTCCGCCCGCGTGCTGGAACACAAGCCCGCCGGCGTGCGCCCGTTGGCCGAGGTGGCCCCCCTCATCCGGGCCAAGCTGTCCTTGCTTGCGGCGCAGGCCAAGGCGGTCGAGGCCGGCCAGGCCGCGCTCAAGGCACTGACCAGTAGCCAGGCCGTCGCCGGCCTCTCGGCGCCGATGCTGGTCTCGCGCGTGCAGCCGCTGAACCTGCCGCCGGAGGCCCTGAAGGCCATCTTCAAGGCCAATACCGCCAAGCTGCCGGCAACGGTCGGCGTCGAGACCCACGACGGCTACCGGCTGTACCGGATCGACCGGGTGATCGAAGCCGCTGCGGACGAGAATCGCAGCAAGCAGATCCAGCGTGACCTCGGCCGTATGGCCGCGCAGGAAGAGTTGCGTGCCTACCTGGCCTATATGAAGGCCAACATCGGCGTCAAGATCAACGACGCGATCCTGGAGAAGAAGGCCGAGTAATACCGGCCCGAAGCCGGCCGGGGGAATCCCATGCCGGCTTCGACCCCGACCTTTCACTATTCCTGCCCGGCCAGCCTCCTGGCCTCGTGCACCGCGCGTCGATGCCGGCGGAACAGCCATTGCGTCCAGGCATCCAGCAGGGCCTCGTCGTCGAGATGCAGGTCCGCCGCGACCCGGCCTGCCTCCGGGCTGGCAACCCGGCCCGGCAGCGATAATGGCGCCGCCATGGCCGGGTGGATGTGCAGGTTCAATACGATATCGCCCGCCTCGGGCACGGCCGGCGCCGCCCACTCGATGCGGTTCGCCGCCAGCCTGAGCGGCAGCGGTGCCGGTGCCGGCTTGTCCTCGAACAACTGCAGGCCCAGCCAGTGCAGCATCAGGTCGAGCTTGGCCTCGATGCGTTCGTTGGTCTTGTCCAGTTCCTGCTCATGCTGGTCGAGCAGGTTGACGACCTTGAGCAGCAGGCGGCTGCCATGGCGCTGTGCAACGGTCAATTTCCCAGGCGACCATGAAAAGGGCAGATCGGTTTCGACGATGAGGCCGGCCTCAGGCATTGCAGACTCCCGGAAATAGACAGCTACCGTGTAATGCCAGCAGGGCGCTGCCATAGGCCGCTTCCTGCTGTGGCGCGGTGGCGACCGGCACACCCAGCCGGCGTTGCCGGATGCCGGCATAGACCGCATTGCCGGCGCCGCCACCGGAGGATACCACCCGGCTGAGCGGGCTGGCGCCCAGCCCGGCCAGCACGGCATAGCCGCGTGCCTCGATATTGGCCAGGCCATCGAGCAGGCCGTGCAGGAACTGCGCCCGGTCCGCCGGCCTGGGCTCAAGGCGGGGCGGCAGATTCGGGTCGTTGACCGGGAAGCGTTCGCCGGGGCAGGGCAGGGGGTAATAATCCAGCCCGCTGTCGCTGCGCGGGTCGATGCGTGCGCTCAGCTCGGTCAGTTCGCCGTCGCTGAAGAACTGCCGCAGCACCGCGCCGCCGGCATTCGACGCACCCCCGGCCAGCCAGCGCTCGCCGTACCAGTGGCTGTAGACGCCCAGTCGGGCATCGTCCACCCGCTGGTCCGACACCAGCTTCAGCACCAGCGTGCTGCCCAGCGAGGTCACCGCCTCGCCTGGCCGGCGCGACCCTGCGGCCAGAAAGGCGGCGATGCTGTCGGTGGTGCCGGCACGGACCAGGCAATCGAGCGGGATGTTCAGAGTGACTGCCCGATCCCGATCCAGCACAGCGATGGCACTGCCCGGCACCACTACCCTGGGCAGGCGGCACGTCGGCAACCCCGTCATACCCGCGAAGGCGGGTATCCAGTCATCATCAACTGGGCTCCCGCCTACGCGGGAGCGACGATCCCCAGGGTTTCGGATCAGTTCGCCTACCCACTCCGGCCAGTCCCGAGCGCCCGGCTCGAAGCCCATCTTCAGGGCGTTGTGGTAATCGGAAACGCCGGGCAAGCCAGTCAGCAGCGAGGCCAGCCAGTCGGCCTGGTTGAGAAACAGATGCCCGCGCCCGGACGACAGGCGCGGGCGCAGCCACAACACCTTGGCCAGGCCCGAAGTCGCGCTGGCGGCCGGATGGCCGGACCCGGCCGCCTGGCCGATCAGTTCCACCTCGGCGCGGGCGCGGCTGTCGTTGTAGAGCAGGGGAGGGTGGGCCGGCAGCAGGTTCGCGTCACAGGCGATCACCGTGGCCGAAGTGCCGTCCAGGGCGATCCCGGCCAGGCGCTTGCGCAGGCTGATAGGCAGGCCGGCCAGGAGGTCGAACAGCGCACCGCGCCAGGCCGGCGCCAGTTCATGGCCATCTAGCCTGCCGAAATCCAGCCGGGCGAAGTCCTCGATCTCGCCGTTCTCGGCGATCGCGCAGGCGCGCGCGCCGGAGGTGCCGAAATCAAGGCCGAGGAAGAGGGCAGATGCCATGGTTTGCGGGTCAGCGGTCCAGCCATTTGGTCATGGGCGAAGACTACTTGAATATGCTCGTTGGCTGAACCCGGTGCAGAAGTTGTACGGATTGTCTTGGTCCGGGGCGAGACATGGATTTGAAGACAGGATATGGCGATGCCGGTCGTTCCAACCTCATGCCGAAGGTTGGTCCGGAGTAGATCTGTGGATCAAGAACAAGATAACCAAGGAGGGGTTTTATGTCGGATGATCGCAGCCCGACACCCGAGGAAATGTCAGCTAGGGCCCAACTGACGCTGTCGGTTGTGCCACAAACAAAGACCTCCAGCGGAACAAATCAGGACGACAAACGGCGATACGGTTGTTTTATAGAGACTTTATCTGCCCTTTCATGATGGCCCGATAGTTGCTCTTGGTATCAGGTTCCAGCACGCGACCAACCATCGGCTGGATCACCCCGTTCAAGCTAACCATCATGAGGGAAATCGATGTCTATCAAAAATATTGCTGCATTCTCGGCCAAGGCAAGGAGCGACGCCGCACTGGCCGAACAGCTTAAGGCCTGTGAAAAAATGAAGGAGATGTTCGCTCTGGCCAAGGAACATGGCTTTGAATTCCAGGAAGACACCCTGTATCCGCCGAATGAGCCGCAATTCACTCATGATCAGCTCTCAGTGCGTCTGGCCAAGGCTCTTCTGCGCTAAGTCTCCTAGCCCGGAACACCGGGAAAACGGCGCTCTCGAGGGGGCGCCCGTTCAGCGGCCTAAGGGGCTCTGCCAGCTGGTCTACGCCCCGGCGGACAATGTTTCTCGGTGCGATATGCCAATCTGCCGCCGTAATGGCGACCACGTCTCCAGCAACCACGCAGGCG
>JBAZLW010000017.1:0-19095 GCA_041650095.1 Hydrogenophilaceae bacterium
GCCGCTGGCCGAGGTGGCCGAGATCGTCGTCGAGCGTTCCGGCCTGCTCGGGCACTACCGGACCGAGAAGGAAGGCGAGAGCCGGATCGAGAACCTCAACGAGTTGGCCAACGCCGCCGTGGCCTTCGCCCAGGAAACGGACGACCACAGCCTGGTCGCTTTTTTGGCCCATGCCGCCCTGGAGGCCGGCGAGCACGAGGCCGGCGCCAGCGCCGACGCGGTCCAGCTGATGACCGTGCACGCCGCCAAGGGCCTGGAATTCCACACCGTGTTCATCACCGGCCTGGAAGAGGGCCTGTTCCCGCACGAGAACGCACTCAACGAGGTGGACGGCCTGGAGGAGGAGCGCCGGCTGATGTACGTCGCCCTCACCCGCGCCCGCCGCCGGCTGTTCATCAGCCACGCCCAGATGCGCATGTTGCACGGCCAGCCCCGCTATGGCCTGCCGTCACGCTTCCTGGAAGAGATTCCGACCGCGCTGGTGCACTCGCTGAACCGGCGCCCGGCGCCCAGCTACCCGGCGCCCGCCGCACCGCCTGCCAGGGTCCAATCCACGCAACCGTCGCGCGACCTGCCCCACAAGATCGGCGCCCGGGTCAGCCACGCCCGCTACGGCGAGGGCGTGGTGTCCGGCTACCAGGGCCAGGGCGCCGAGGCCGAGATCCGAATCGCCTTCCCCAAGGTCGGCGACAAGTGGTTCATCCTCGACTACGTCAAGCTGACGCCTGCTGAACGATGACCATGGGTTCTGGCCGATCCATAGCGCTATACGATTCCAGCAACATCAGTCAGTTCGACTGTGCTCTTTCCGGGGCAGCCGAGGCCGTCAGGGAATATTTTGCCCCGCTAATCAGCGCGGGCAGCCGTGAATATGTGGCCAATACCGATGCTGCAATGGCATTGGTGGACATCGACGGCTGCCTCGTACCCATCACGATCAACCAAGGGCCATACACCGAGCAGTCATTCGTCGCCTCACCCTACAATCACTTCATCACCTATTTCAAGGAAGAACTGGATCGAATCAGGTACCCCATCATCAAGTGGTTCCTGAAATCGACCGTCTCCCTGGCCGGCTGGTTTGCCAAGCACGCGCTGATCGACCGGGTGATCGTGGTAAATAACTGGTTGTTATCTACCAATCCTGGTCTGGCTATCGATTGCGAACAGGCCGGACGGCTGACCGCCTTTCTGACCGACCGCTTCCCCAACCATGCCATCGTCTTCCGAAACATGGACGACAAGTTGTCGGCCCCATTACGGGACTGCCTCAAACGTACTGGGTACAGGATGATCGTTGGCAGACTGGTCTTTATCATCGACATCGCGCAGGGAAAATACCTGAAGCGGAACGACCATAAAATCGACCAGGCATTGTTGCGTAAAACCGACTTGATTCAGGGGGACAAGGCCAGCATTGCTGACGATGACCTGGCCCGGCTGCTGGCGCTTTATGACCAGCTTTATCTCGACAAGTATTCAAAAAACAATCCGAACTACACCCTGAAATATTTCAAACACCTCTTGTCCTGCCGGTTGCCCGAGTTTGTCTGTTTCAGATATGGCCAGGACATCGCATCGTTCGGGATGTGGATTTTGTTGAACGACGTGCTTTATGCTTCGCTAGCCGGCTACGACCTGTCACAGCCGAGACGGTTGGGCGCCTATCGGGCGATCATGGCCGCCGAGGTGGCCGAAAGCGTCGGGCGTGCGGCCTTTTTCCACCTCAGTGCCGGGGCCGGCAAATTCAAACGGCTCCGCGGAGCCGAACCCGTCCTGGAATACTACGCCATACATGATCGCCATTTACCGGTCTGGCGCCGACTGCCATGGGCCATATTGGCCGTCTTTTTCAACGGCATGGCCGGCATATTGGCCATGTTGAACAGATTGAAGCTGATCAGACCCAACGTGGTCTAGGAATATGCGATGCGCATCCGCTCCGACTGCGATCCGCCCCTCCGTCCTGTCATTCCCCCTACCATCGAAAGCACGTCATGTTTGCCCATCGCCCCCTGCGCAGGAAGATCATTTCCTACTTTGCCAAGCGCAACGCCGCCCAGGTAGCCACCCTGACCGGAAACGCGGCCGAGGCGCAGCACAGGACATTGCTGAAACTGATCGCCCAGGCGAGAGAAACGCTTTTCGGCAGCGAACATGGCTTCGATGCCATTGCCGGCCATGCCGACTTTATCCGCCGGGTACCGCTGACCGACTACGAAGGGATGAAGCCCTACCTGGACAGGCTGATGGCCGGCGACCGGAACATCCTTTGGCCTGGCCGGCCGGTGTACTGGGCCTTCACCTCGGGCACCACCTCCGGCGCGAAGCATATCCCCATCTACCCTGGCTTCATCAAACCTTACAGCCGAGGCGGCCGCGACGCGCTCAGCCGGTATATCGCAGAAACCAAGAATTGCGACTGCATCATGGGCCGAACGCTGTATTTCTCGCACGACATCGAGTACGGGCGCATCAATGGCATTCCGGTCTCACCCATCTCCGGTATCGCCTATGCCCATATCCCGGCCCTGTTCAGGCGCCGCCTGCTGCCGAGCGAGCGGGTCAACCGCATGGCCAATTTCGAGGAAAAAATCGCGCTTACCGCCAAAGAAGCGCTTGGCCAGAACATCACCATGGTCACTGGCATCCCGGCATGGATACAGATGTTCTTCAACACCCTGAACGAAACGACCGGCCGGTCGATCAAGGAACTGTTTCCCAATCTGTCCCTGCTCGTCCACGGCTCGGCCAATATCGAACCCTATCGCCGTAACATAGAAAACGCCCTGGGCGGCAAGATAGACACCCTGGAGATCTACCCTGCCACGGAAGGTTTCTTCGGTTACCAGGACAGACAGGACGACAAGAGCCTGCTCCTGAACCTTGCAGGTGAGACCTACTATGAATTCGTCCCGGCGGACGGGTTCGACAGCCAGGAACCGAAACGGCTCTCGCTCGGTGAGGTCGAGACGGGGGTCAATTACGCCGTGGTCATCAGCAACTGTACCGGCCTGTGGGGCTACCTGCTCGGCGACACGATACGGTTCACCTCGCTTGCCCCCTACCGCTTCCTCATCACCGGACGGACCCGCCATTTCCTGTCCACCTGTGGCGAGCACATCATTACCGAAGAGGCCGAATGGGCCATGGCCGAGGCCTCGCAAGCTTTCGCCACCGAGGTGGTCGAATTCACCGTCGCCCCCGGCATCGACAAGCTTACCGGCCTGCCGCTACACCGCTGGCTGATCGAGTTCGACGACCGCCCGCCCGATCTGGATCGATTCGCATCCCGCCTCGATTACCTGCTGGGCGTCCGAAACATCAACTATAAGGAGTTTCGCGAGGCGAACATCTTACTGCGCCCCCTCGTCGAACCGATCGCACGGGGAGGTTTTGCCGGCTACCTGAAGAGCATCGGGAAACTGGGTGGCCAGCACAAGATGCCACACCTCAGCAACGATACCGCCATCTCCGACGCCCTGTCGCGGCATAAGGTTCCTTAAACGGACTCACCGGTCAGTTGGCTTGACCGGGCGAGGCCGGCCGTTCTTCTCCGGCCTGGGGTGCTTCATAACCAAAGCGGTGCAGCAGCCGGTCGAACCTGCTGTTAATCTCGGTCTCGATCTCCGGATTGCGCCGATACTCATTGCGCTTGTAACCAGCGTTCTGGGCGAAATAGGCCTCCACATGCGGCCGGACCGGCGCAAAGTCGCCTAGGCCCAGGCGATCGTAGATGCGCTTCATCTCTCCAGCCGGATCGCGCAGCAGATCCTCGTACCTGACCTCCTGAAACTGCTCCGGCCTCATCCCGGGCCTAGCATCCTCTATCGCCTGATACAGACGCTCGAAATTCGCGAACACCTGATCCTCGAGGCCCCGAAAGTCAGGATCCTGCAGCCCGTAGCTCGAATACAGGGTGTGCCATAGATGCAACGTGGAAGGTATGACCTGGTATGGATTGCGTACGATGTGGATGAATCTTGCTTCCGGAAAGATCTCCAGGAGCGCCTTGATCCGGTAACTGTGGGTGGGCGACTTCAATACGATGCGCTTGCCTGTGCGGTAACTGATGCCGCGCAGAAAGGTCAGGAAGACTTCCCGCCATACATTCAGCTTGGCAGGCGCCAGGCCCTGCAAGTCCAGATATTCCGAAAACTGGGGCGCGCGGTTAGGGAAGGCGATCGTCAGGTATGGAGAAGGCAGTCCGAGGTTGCACAGGGCGAATTCATCCTCCTGGGGCGTGTCCCAGCCCAGGCGCATGTTGTCCATGGGGCGCTGCTTGGGGGCAGCCCAGGCATATAGCCGGGTGGCATAGCCCCGCGTCAGCAGGAAATGCTGGGGGAAGATGCAATCATATGTCGTTGGGCTGGTATAGCGGTCATCCAACGACATTAATTCATGGAGCAGCGTGGTCCCGGTCCGCCAATGGCCGATGATGAAAAGTGGCGGCGCGACCAGCTTGGTTTGCCGTATGTGCCTACCCAACAGTGCGGTCTGCAACAAGCCGAGCGAACTGTTGCGCAGGGTACTGAGCGTAATGAAGGGTAGTGCCGCCCAATGGCGTGGCGCTACCTGAAAGCGATTCCGGCCGAGCAGCCTAGACCATCCAGTAAAACCCATGCCCCACCAAATCAGGGACATCTGTTCGCCTCCTTGCGGAAAGACCTAACCATGACTCGGTTGCTTACCTGATAGCCTTGGCAGAGAGTGCCAAGGGCTTGAGACAAGGCGAGTGTTTCAGAAGGTATATCCCACTCCAACCAGTATCGAATGGTTGAGCAGGCTGCCGAATTCCGTCTTGGAATCACCGTGGAATAAATTGCCAACGGCAAACAATTTGGCATTCTGGCCGAGTTCGTATTCGAGTATGCCAATCAAACGGCTCGAATCATCGTCCAGCCCATGTATATAACGTACGGTCAGGTCGATATCATCGTACAGCGCGGTATCCAAGTACTGCAGCATAAGATAATTCTTCCGCACATAAGCATTGGCTGCAGGCGTGTTGCCCGGCGTATAGCAGACGACAACAGAACTGTTGGTGCAGCCTTCGCTGTTATGGAAAAACTCCATGGCGATGGCAGAGCCACCCTCGAGGGTATAGGTTCCTCCCAGCAGGAATTGGTCCGAGTTGCCCTCGCCGGCGCGCCCCTCAAAATAGAGCAGAAGCGCGTCCGTTGCGGTCCACCCTGCGAGGTAGCCGAGACTAGCGTCACCGTCATCCTGATAAGAAGGGATCAGGCTGAAATACTTATGTTCATTGGTGTAGTCGATCTTGAGCGCGTAAACCTTCTTGAAATCGACTTGGTCAGACCGTCCTTTGCCGGTATTGGCGATCAGGGACAAGCTCCATGTATTGTCGGGTATCCAGACCATACGGGCATATTCCATACCGGGCACTTCGGCCTGAGGCGAATTGCGGCCGTTCTCCACGTTGAATATATTCGATGGCGACAGCAGGTACGAGGGGCCCCACTGCAGGTTCTCCCGGCCATAGGAGACGAAGAAAGAGTCGTTCAGGCGGATACGGGCATACCCCTCCTGGACATATGCATCCGATTCGCTGTCGCTGGTTCCATCCAGCAAGCCCTCGCTCCAATCTCTTCGGGTCACGACAAAGCGGGGCTTGAAGACCAATTCGATGAAATCGTTGCTAAGCAGGAAATCCGGGCGGATCTCAACCTCCGCTTGTGTGGACGGAATAGCCAAAACATTATTCGGGTTGAGTGCTGATTGAGCGAGGTCCTGGCTGGCCAAATAGGCTTGGGCATAGATCAGGGCTGCAAAATCCAATGGCGCACCGGCATCGGCATTCGTGACCTTGTCGGTTGCCGCCGATACACCTGCGCATGGCATGAGGCTGCCGACTAGAAGTGCCACCAACAGGGCCACAAAACCATTACCGTTCATAATCTTTCCCTGCGGAAAACAACCTTGCCTTGAACTCATGCCCACAGGATCCGACTAGGCAACGGAATATGACCGGTTACAAGGCATGACATCTATTTAGGGGCACGCGGCATGATGGGCGCGATGCAGTTGCATACTTTCCGGACAGTTTAATCGATTGGATGAAATGGCAGAAGCCGCATTACTCGGCATACCCCATCAACCATGCAACGCCAGCCTTTCCAGGGCAGAGCCTGCGGTTTCAAGCCCATTGCCAGAACGGCTGAGTGCGGCAAAATGGCGACAGCGTTCTCCGACTGCATCAGCGCTGATCAATTGCTCCAGCGCCCGCAGCATCCGACCAGTGCGATGCCCAGTGCGCCCCAGGTTGCGCGACACGCCGAGTGCTGCAAGACGGCGGCTATTGTCGTGCTGGTCGAGAAAACGCGGCTGGGTAAGCTGGGGCACCCCGGCGACGAGCGCCTGGGCTATCGTTCCCATGCCGCCGTGGTGGACCACGGCGGCGGCATGGGGCAACAGCCGGTCGAGTGGAACGTAGCCGAAATAGGCGACGTTTTCAGGCAGGGACGGGGGGTCTTGCTCCGTCTTCAAGCTCAACAGGATCGCCCGGCGTCCCAGCCGACGAGTAATTTCTGCTGCCGTATCAAAAAATCGCGGGCCGGTCGCGATCAGGCTGGGTTGGCTGAACACGATGGGTGGCTCGCCTTCGGCCAGGAAGCGCTCCATTTCCCCCCATTGCGCGCAGGGCATCAATTCATCGAACAACGGAAATCCGGCCAGGATGGTCTGGGCCGGCCAGTCCTGACGCGGCTGGGCAAACCAGGACGGAAACATGGCTAGAACCAGTTGCGTCGAACGCCACCAGCCCTCAAGGATGCTGTGGACCGGAGGCAGCCCGAGTTCGCGCCGAAAAACATTGAGGTCACGGCCTACCGAATGCTGCGCCAAGCCGAGTATCGCCCGCTGTCTGAGCCAGCGCAGAGCGAAACCCATGGGCTCGGGCAAACCTCCCGGTTCATGGAGTCGTCCAAACATCATGGGCTGAAGATGGACCGTTGCCAGTGGGATGCCCAGCCTGTCTTGGGCAATGCGCGCGCCGAACAACCACCCCTGGGCGGCCATGACCGTTTCCCCGGGCAGATGCAGCGCTTCGATAGCACGAAAGGTCGAGCGCGTGATCGCGGCGCTCCGTCGAACCAGTTGCCGGATCAGCCTGGGCGTGGAACTGGCCCAGCCCCCCTCGACGGGTGGCCCATCGGACGCCTGTATGGGCGCCCACCCCAGACCCAGTCGTTGCGACAGCTCCTCCAGATATCGATCGCCCAGCAGGATGACTTCATGGCCCCGTGCTGCAAGGGTCGCGCCCAAACCTGCGAACGGCAGGGCATTGCCGGCGCTCCCCGGACATATCAGCAATACACGCATGGCAGCCGCGCCAGGGTGCGGGGAGGCTCTTGATGATCAGGAGTCGTTTTCAATCACTTCATGAACAGATTGAGATTGAACAGATGGTCGGGCAAGGAGCGCAGCTTGGGCGGCCCAAAGTCGAGCATGGTGACATCGGCGCTCATCAACTCGTCGTAAATGCTGATGCCCGAGATAAAGGGACGCATCTCGCCGTCATACTTCACCTTGTTGCCATATTCCATATCCGCACTTTTGAATTTCTTCCCGGACACGGTTGCGTATTCGGCATGCACACCGACCAGTCGCTGTTTGGAGACCCAATACTTGATGCGGTCATACGTGGCACTCTTGTTGATGCTTTTCAGGTCGTAGACGTAGCAGTCCTCGCCCTTGTATTTATCGTCCGGCAGCGCGATGGCCTCATAGTCGTCCGCGTAGTTGGTCGACGCGATATCGCCATAGGCCGCATTTCCGAGCAGCCTCTGGCGTTTGGAGATCGGCACCGGCTTGCTCAGACCTGGCTTGTAGAACCACATGTTGCCGTGAATCATCAGCAACTTGTTGCCCTTGTGCTTGGGTGGGTCCAGGGTTTCCGCCAACATGTCGAAGCCTCTGGCACTGACGTTGAAGTTCATGGTCGACAGCTCGCCCTTTTCCTTGGCGCCGATGCCCAGCTTCCAGATGATGCCATCGACATTGCCGCGTGACCGGTCCGCCGTGCGCAATATCTCATGGCTGGTAAGGGCTGCCATGGCCGGAGCGACAATCATCAGGCACAACGATACGAGCGACAATCGACGGATAAGTTGTTTGGCTGGTTTCATCATGTATGACCTAGGCTGTTGACTATGTTCATGCGTGCGGCACGGTTGGCAGGGGGGATGGCGGCCGCTAAGGCCAGCACCACCATGAAGCACAGGCTCAGCAGAACCGTATCCGGCACCAGATGCACCTCCAGCGGCACGCGGCGGGTGATCTGCGGTGGAATCCAGGTGGGTTGGGCGATTTTCACTACCAACCAGGTCAGGCCGGTGAACACCAGTCCCAACAGGGACCCGGCCAGGCCCAGCAATGCGCTCTCGATGGCAAACAGCCTCACGATTCCACCCCGCTGCATGCCAAGCGCGCGCAAAGTGCCTATCTCGCGCGTGCGCTCCATGACCGCCATGCCGATAGTATTGATTACGCTCATGACTACGATGATAAAAACGATCGTAAATAGAAACATGAAGATGACATCGAACATGTCCTTGACCTTGGCGTAGAGCGGGGAGAGTTGCTGCCAGGTCCTGATTTCCACCGCCAGACCCCGGGCAGCGAGGCGCCTCTCCAGTTCGGCACGCACAGCCTCGGTGCGCCGGGTGTCCTTCAGCAATACGTTGACCCGGTCGATACTCTCCGTATCGTACAACGACTGTGCGAACCCCAGCGGAACGATCATCTGTTTATCGTTCATGGCCTCCAGTGCGGATTCGAAGGTTTGGTAGACCTCGATATCCAGGGCATTGATCTGCCCGCTCACGGTCGGCGCCATGGCCACGGCATCGCTGCCCAGACCGAGTCCCAGCAACGAGGCCAGGCCGGAGCTCAACCCGACGCCGCCGGTAACCTCATCCTCAAGCTGTTTTCCGTTGAACAGACCGACCTTGCGCAGGCTGGCCGGCCCCTGTCCGCGTATGGCCCTCACAGCCGAGGGCACCCTACCGCTGGCGACGAATATGGTGGAAATTTCACCGTTGCTGAGCAATCCGGTGATATCCAGCTGCGGCGTTACAAGGGCGACATCAGGCATACCACCACTGACCTCAAGGATGCCTTTCTGTTCCGCTGCCGTGAGCAGGTATTGCGTCGGGTCGGCCTTGCCCTGGCCGAGGAACCCACGTTTGAATAGGGACAGGTGCCCGTTGCCCTGGGTGTAGATGTAGGTGTCCTGCAGGCCGGAAAATATGTAGTCGGTAAAGCCGCTGAACACGTTCACGGCGGCGAATCCCAGCCCGATTGCCAGCATGGTGAAGCCGGATCGGCGCCCGTGGCGGGCGAGATTGCGGGCGGCCATCTTGACCCAGGTAAGCATTCGTCTACTCCGCTACGCTGCGCATGACTGCACGGCCGGGCCGGCTTCGGGAGCAAGGCGGTCATCCGCCTCGATCGCCCCGTCCCTGAGGTGTATCAAGCGGTCGACCTGCTGGATAAGACGCTGGTCATGGGTGGAGAACAGGAAGGTCGTGCCCTGCTGGCGATTCAGGTCGCGCATCAGGGCGATGATGCCGGCGGCGGTAACGGAATCCAGATTGGCGGTCGGCTCGTCGGCAATGACCAGGGCCGGCTCGGTAATGAGGGCGCGGGCGATCGCCACCCTCTGTTGCTGCCCGCCGGACAATTTTTGCGGCCGGTGCCCGATATGATTGTCCAGGCCGAGGCGTTTCAGGTAATGAAGTGCCTTGGCCTTATCCTGCTGACTAACCCGGCCACGGATCTGGAGGGGTAGCAGTACGTTATCCAGGGCCGACAGCACAGGCACCAGATTGAAACCCTGGAAGACAAAGCCGATGCGGCAGTTGCGCAACCGCGAACGCTCCATATCGGAAATCCCGAATGGGTCCTGGCCCTCCAGGCGAATCTGGCCGGAGGTGGGCTCGTCGAGCAGACCGATCAGGTTGCACAGGGTCGATTTCCCGGACCCGGAAGGGCCCCACGCCGCGATGAATTCGCCCGGCTCGATATCGAGATCGACATTCTTCAATGCATCGATACTGGTTTCGCCGAGCGTGTAACGCTTGCAAACCTGCCGCAATTCAACCAATGCCACAGGATGCCTCCTCTTCTTGCGCAGCCCCGCCTGGACTGGCATCGGCCTTCGGTTCCGCGAAGGCATAGGCGATGATGTAGCCGTTATCCTTGTAGGTGGCCACCATCGAATTGCGTCCACTGCCCCGGTGATGGACCCGCCACTCCCGCCCACCACTCTGAAGAAGCGTGGTTTCGTAGTGCTTTGGACTGCCTTCGATACCCGTACCCCAGGCCTTGCTCGCGGCCTCCTTGACGCACCAGATACAGGTTGCCATCTCGGCACCTTCGTCATCGGGCATGGCATCAAGCATGCCGGCCTCGACCCCTGTCAGGATGTTGTCAAGCACGCTCCGGCTCCGTGTCTCGATCCGTTCCAGGTCGATACCGACGTCATTGCCACAGGCGATGGCCACCGCCCGTTCGCCGCTGTGGGCGATGCTTATTTTGGGAGCCGGCGTGGACAGGCCGCGCACGAACGGGCGCCGCCGCTCGTCCTGGGCGATGACGAAAGCGGCTGGATGGAGCATAGGTCCGTCCCCGCCGCCGCGTAACCATAGACGCACGGCGTCCTTGGCCGCGATGCGGCCAAGGAACCACTGCGTCTGACGTATGGGAACCCCGGCGAGGTCGTCGAACTGACGCAACTCATCGGCATGCAGGTAGAAACGCGCCAGGACTTTGATCGCCATATCGCGCAGCATGCCGCTGTCGGCATGCGCAGCCGCGGCCTTTGCCGCCGTAGGGGGCAACTGGAGCGGGTCGCTCAGGCAATATCGGAGCGGGTCGCGCCGGAAATCGAACAGATTACGCGACCAGTGGAACACCCAATCCTGCCAGCCCTGGATGCGCATCCAGACGCCGCCCTCGCCGTCCTGCAACTCGATGTCGGCGCTGAGAAAGCGATGGTTGAATTGGCTGATGCTCAAGGTTACGGGTACGCGGGTACCGGGCGCGGGGGTCGGGCGGTATATTTCCAATTTGCGGATGGCGATCGGGAATACGTACACGCCTTGCTCCATTGCCCACAACCCGATCAATTGGCCGACACCGTCCAATAACACCGGGTCGGCCAACAGCTGCGGTTGCGAGGTGGATCGGAACAGACCGGCGCCGGGCATCACCTCCAGAAAGCCGGTGGCGGCATGATCGCTCAGCAGGGTTTCACCGGCGACACACTGGAACAGGGGGCCATGGAACAGCCGGTGTTCCCGGTAGACCGCCTTGTCCGGCCAAGGGTAGGGTCGCGGATCGGTCAGAACGACATCGGGCAGCCGCAGGGTTTCCTGATATTGTCGACCGAATATGGCGATACCCTGTATGGCCGGCGTTTCCTCCGCATCCGGGTACAGCCCGGTGGCGATGTGCAGGCGGTCGAGTTCCGAATCGTGATGGTGCATGCGGGCATAGGCGCGCATCGGCAAGCGTTCGCTTTCCACCAGTTCGATCCAGCGCGTGGCCTTGATCTCCTCGAAACCCACCAGGCCATAGCCCGGCGCCAGGCAAGCCGCCGCCTCCGCCATCCACTCCAGTCCCATCGTCATGGGCAGCACCGGGAAACACTCGGAATCGGGTTTGACGCCCTTGGCATTGACGAACAAATGGTGCGCAAGGTGCAGGTCCTCATTCAGGTCCAGAGTCCGCTCCAGAAGGATTTCCTTACCTTCGACGTAATGCGTGGCCTGACCGACGAATGGCATCCTGGGCGTCTCGCTGGTATCGGGCTTAGGCAAGGTGTCGAAATCGAGGTTGCGCAGTGTGCGATGGGCATACAGGGGGGATGCGTCATGGATGACCCCCTGGATCAGCAAGGCGCCGCATAGATGATTCAGCTGGCTTAATGCGGAACGATAATCGACGTCGATGGACAGGCCGATCACGTCGTTCGCACCGATGTTGGTCTTGGCCTGGGCATACATCGTCGCCCCGCCGCCCACCTGGATGAAGATCCGGGCGCCATCCTGATACATGCGTCGCGTGGTCTGCCAGAGCAGCACCGGGTGATCGAGGTTGGCTATCACCGTGGCGCGAATGGCATCCGGGCTGGCCGGATAGACGTCGCAGCTCATGGCAGAATAGGCGGGTATGGCCAGCCCGCTGACATGCAGATCCTGCAGGAAGGGTTCCATCAGCGGCCGCACCGCCGTGAACCGGGGCGTGTGTATCGCCGGATAGGGCAGGCTCTGGGTCCAGATGCCGTCGGCGCGCAGTTCACCGATGAACTGCTCCAGTTGCTCCACGGGGCCGCCGAGAATCTGGAAGCCCGGCGAGATATGCACGGCGATGCCGACATCCGGATACTTTGCCTGGCGAGGCGCAAGTGCCTCGGCAGACGTACTCGCCAACGCCATCCCACCCCCGCTGGCGATCAGCGTGCCGAGGTCGACTTCCGACGCCTTCCAGTGAATCGCGATGAACTCGTCGAAGTCGAGTGCACCTGCGGCACACAAGGCGGACAGCTCGCCATGGCTCTGCCCGAACACCATGTCCACGGGCACCCCGAATTTCTGCAGCAATTTCCAGCTCGCCCAATTGGACAGCGACACCCCGAACGAGGACAGATCGCGCTCCGCAGGCAGATGCATGCGCGCCGCATCGGCGATGCGGGGCGATGCCAAGCGCTGGCGCATGCGCTTGCGCTCCGCCTCAGCCAAGGCGCGTGGCGGAAAGAATATCTGACTGGTCGGCATGGGATCCAGGGGATGGGCATCGCGCAGCTCGGCCTTGTCAAATGCCTCGCGGACCTCCGGAAAACGCAGGCAGAGGTCGAATATGTGCTCAACGTACGGACCAAGCAACCCAGGGAAACCCTGGCCAGGGAACATGCAGGCCACCTTGCCAATGCGGGCTGTCTGGGCGCTGAAATAGCTACCCTTCAGGTCGTCGAAATGCGGCGTCGGCGAAGACAGCCGTTGCCGGCAAACCGCCAATAGCTTGCTGGCTTGACGCAGATCGCCGACGACGACCGCAAGCCGCATGGGGGCGTCCGGGTCGAAGGCGCAGCTGAGACTATAGGCGACGTCTGCCAGAACCGGCGCGGGTGTCGTGGCGTCAATGTAGCGCTGTAGCCTGGTCAGTTGTGCCGCCAAGGCGTCCGATGTGCACCCGGAGAAGACCAGCAGTTCACTGTCCCAATCGAGTTCGGTCTTGATCGGCCGGCTCCGGATCGAGGCGGCTTCACCGGCTGCACGGGTCTCTTCCAGGACCAAGGCATAGCCCCCGTCATCGGTCTGTTCACATAACAGCAGCCGCCGCAGCGGCAGTCGGTGGTCCTGGATCCAGGGTCTGGTTTCACGCTGAGAAAAGAATGGCAGTTGGCCAGTAAGGTCCTCATCGACCATCGCGAGTTCGCCCACCGGCATGAGTTTGTTGCTAAGGCTCAACGCGGCCTGGACCAGCGCCGCGAGGCCATGGCCCTTCGATTGCCGGCGAATGGCGAGCGGGCGTAATGCATGCGGCGCATCGTCTGCCGCCCTGCCGAAACACTGCGCCAGCCGTTGTTCAACCCGGGAGGCGTCACTGGTACCGTGCAGCCGATACTCGACCAGGCCAATCTCCGCGGCCGCCACATTGGCTGCGGACAGGGCGTGCCCGATGGCATCCGATCCCTTCGCGCAGCCACGAATAACGGCATAGACCGGGTCCTGGGCCAGTGCCGCATCCTCGAGAGGTTTCAGTACGACCGCCACGGCGCCCCCATCGGGGCGGCTATCCAGCCCGACCACGATCAGCGGCACCCCCTCCGATAGCGGCGACTGGCAGGCTGCGTACAACCCGGCTACCGCGCTGTCCGGGCCAGACTCGGCGGCAATTGCCACCGTCAGTCCCCATTTTTCCTTGCAGCCATCGACGAACATGGCGAGTTCGTGAGAGGAAAATTCACCATTCACGCATACGGTCGCCCGGCCACCTGCCGAGAGTCGGCCCTCATCGCCAAGACCTGCATCCAGGAGCGCCTGTCCGATGGTTTCAGTAGCGAGTGCAATCGGGTCAGGCAAGCCAGCGTCCGATGCGGTGTAGGGATCGTGGCCATTGACCAGGGCGTGCCAGAATTCATCCAGACCGGCCGCGCCGCCGAAATGGCAGGCCATACCGACGACGGCAATATCCACTGACCTCATACCGAACGTCCCAGCCCGGCGTGCATGATTGCGGCAATATCCGCTGCGATCACCACCTCTGCCGGACCTCGTGCGCCCCTGGATATCTCGCGCAGGCCCATGGCCACGCCCGAGCGGCGCGACACCAGGCCGATACCCTTGGCGGCATAGAGGTCGCGCAGGCCGGGCGTGACCATGCCGGAATCCCACGGTCCCCAGTTGATGGACCTAACGCGCACTTCGGGCCATTGTGCCCCCAGCCGATCCGCCAGCTTGTTCAGGACCTCGTTGGCCGCGCTGTAATCGCACTGGCCCACATTGCCGAAACGGCCTGCCACGGATGACAGGAACAGGACAAATTTGAGCCCCTTCGACGACAGCTTGTCTGCCATCACCACGGCCGGGACGACCTTGGTATCGAAGACGCGGTCAAACGATTCCAGCGACTTGTCGCGAACCAGTTTGTCTTCGATCAGCCCGGCGCCGTGGATGACGCCATCCAGCCGGCCATGGCGCAGGTAGATGTCATCGATCAGACGCTCGAACGCAGCGGCATCCCGGATGTCCAGGGCATGGTAACTAACCCGTGCCCCGCTTCGTTCGATGGCTTCGATCGTGGTCCGGATTTCCCTATCCTTGAGTAAACGGGAGAGCTTGCGCTCGATGTCGGCCGGCCTAACAGCGGGATCAATAAGCCGCGCTTCGTCGATCAGCAGTGTACGCAGCTGCCCGGAATCGGCGATGTCGGCCCAAGCTGGCGGCTCCTTGACCGGCATGGGACTGCGGCCGACCACGATGAAGTGGGGATGATCGCGCTCGGCGATCGCCTTCACGAACTCGGCGGTGATACCCGTAGCCCCACCCGTCACCAGAACGACGCTGTCGGCATCGAGCCCGAGATCGACCGTTGCCGCCGGACTGGGCGACTCGAGCAAATCCAAGCGAACACGGCCCTCCGGCGTCATCCCGACCTCAGTTTCGGGATCGGCCGAGGCCAATTCCGTCAGCACCTGCGCAACCAGCATATGGGGGTCCATGTCCGGGTCCACGTCGATGCATTTGACCCGCAAACCCCTTATTTCCCGGCCCAGCGACTTTGCCACACCGGCGGCACCTCCGGCACCAGCCGTGAAATGGCCGCCGCCGCCCAGGCCGAAGCAGCCGTCCAGGGACGAGACGTGTACCACCCAGCCGCCACCCGAGGCCACACAGGCCTTGAGATCGCCCTCGAACGCCTTGGCCAGCATGAACAGCCTGCGGGCAACGTCGTACTGCCCGGCCTGCTCGTCGCCGTCCAGAGCCAGATTGATCAAGGCGCCCACCCTTTCGCCATCACCTCTGACCAAGTCGGGCAAACACGCCAGACTGTTCTCGGCATTGAAATCCACCTCGATGCGTTCGGGGCCAACCTCCTGAGTCCGCCGACCCGGCAGGATTTGCCTGACCTTGTAGCCACTGGCGGAAAACAGTGCATGCAAGGCGGCGCTCAACGCGGGCGATTCGCCGGCAATCAGGATGATCTGATCGGCCGGGAAGTCGATTTCCTCAGCATCTTGATCCAGCGGAGCGGAAACCGTCCGCACGACATAACGCTTTACCGACATGGCGGTATCTTCGGGGTTAACCCCCGGCATTTCGTTCTGCTCAAACGATGCCGGGGGCAGCGCTTTTTTTGCTGGTTCACCTTGTTTGGACAGATTGCCTGCGTACCACTCGACAATCTTGCGTATGGTCTTGAGTCCGGCCAGCTCTTCCAGGACCGTCTCCTCGTCGGTTCCTGATAGCAGATTGTGGTGGTTTTTCAGGGCACTGAAAATTTCCACCCGCTTGATCGAATCGATACCTAGATCGGCTTCCATATGGGCATCCAGATCGAGCATTTCCGGCGGGTACCCGGTACGTTCGCTGACCGTACGGATCAGGTCCTGCTGAAACGCCTCGGGCGTTGCGTAATCCCCACCGGTTGAAGCAGCGGGCTTGGGGACATCGGCTGAGGCCGCCTGGACGACGGGCGTTGCCGATACCGGCTTCACTGCTGCAGGTATAACGGGTGTGGTAACCACCAGTCGGGGCAGCACCGGGGCGGGCGGCGTGGCAGCCCCCCTGGCCACGGCTGCCGAGGCCGTGACCGGAGCGATTGCGGGCCTCGGTTCATGACCGCTGGTAGCGGCAGGTGCGGACCGGCCGCTTAGCAACTGCTCCTGGATATCCAGGAAACGCTGCATGATTTGTTGCTGGGCATGCTGCAATTCGATGAATTGCAGCATCGCCGTTTGCACCTGCGGCAATAGGGAATCGTACAGGTTGGCGTCTGCCGCCGGCTGTCGCGCTCCCGCAGCCGATGGCGGATAAAGGTCGTTCATGACGGGTATCCTTTCCGGGATAGTAGAGACGTTCGTTGTAGCCAAGTCGGGTTCTATCGACGTCGCTACAGGGCGTGGGTGCCAGGGTGCGGCCCGGTCACCGTTGACACGCCAGATCATGGGCCCAGGCTTGGCCCTGGCGGCAGCCTGCGTGGCCAGACTTTGCATGGAGTCAGCGTGCGACTCCAGACCCGCAAACCAGGCAGTCAGATCAACCGGCAGTCCATGCGCCGCCGCCATTGCCAACAAGTTGGCCAGTTGCAGCATGCCATGCCGGCCGGGCATTTCCAGGCTGCTGATAGCGTGGGGCCGGTCGGCGAGGATGCGTGAAACCAGTCCGCTCAGGACCCGGCCCGGCCCGACCTCGACGAAGAAACGGGCGCCGGCCTCATGCAGGTTGCGGATTTCCTCTACGAACTGAACCGGTTCGGCGATATGCCTGGACAGGACTGCGCCTACTTCCGCAGCCGACTCAGGATAAGCGCCGGCGAGGGTATTGCTGTAGACGGGGAACTGCGGCGATTTGAAGACAACGGACTCCAGGGCGCCGGCCAGCTTCTGGGCCGCACTGCGCATGCCGGAAGTATGGAAGGCCGCCGTGACCGGTAGCTTACGGGCATTAATGCCGCTTTTCTTCAATGATTGGGCAGCCCGATCAAGCAGGCTGTCCGGTCCGGCCAGGACGGTCTGGTCGGGTGCATTCAGATTGGCCAGCTCCAAACCATCGAATTCGAGCGCTTTCAGGGCGGTGGCCGCGTCCGCCTGCACCGCCAGCATGCCGCCGTTCCCTGCCCGAGCCGCCTCCGCGGCGATCTGGCCGCGTTTATACGAGAGGCGAATCAGGTCGCCGCGGCCGATGACACCGGCCGCGCAAAGGGCTGCATACTCGCCATAACTGTGGCCGGCGGTGAAATTCGGCACCAGTCCAAACAAAGCGAGCAGGTCCAGGGCAGCGAGTTCCACGGCCCCCAGGGCAGGCTGGGCGATACGGGTGTCATTTAGTTCAGTCTGTTGTTTCTGCCGTTCCTCGTCGGAGAACACCGGCAGGGGGTAGATATAGCCGGACAGCGGCCGCTCCAGATCTTCCGACAGCGCCGCATCGGCTTCCTCAAAGGCGGCATGCATGACCGGCATGGCCACGGTCAGATCGCGCAGCATATTGGTCTTTTGCGACCCCTGGCCGGGAAACAGGAAACAGACGCCGCCGATGGCGGTCTCTCCTTCCTGGTAATAGACGCCCTCTCTGCCGGCCAGGATCTCGCCATTGATGAGCTTGGCGCGCACTTCCGCCAACCGCTGTTTCAACTCCACTGCAGAGCCGCATACCATGGCAAGACGGCAGTTGGGCGTGACGGAACCGCCTAGCCGGTTGCTGCGATAGTGCAGCAAGGCCAGTTGATCGAAATCGATATGTTCCGGGTTTTCCAGCACGCCTGACAACTGTTCGAGTTTCCCGGCGAGCCCCGCTTTATCGGGCGCCGCAAACAGAAACAGATGAGCCGGCCGATAGATTGGCCCTCTCACGGCCGATGCCCCGAGCTGGCGGGTATATTCTTCCATGACCACGTGGAAGTTGGTGCCGCCGAAGCCAAAGGCGCTCACGCCGCAGCGACGGGGACCGGTAGCTGGTTTCAACCAGGGCCGCGCTTCGCTGTTGATGTAGAAGGCGGAACGGCTGAAATCAACATGGTGATTCGGCTTTTCCACACCCGCGGTAGGCGGTAGCACCCGGTTACGCAAGGCCAGTACGCTCTTGATCATGCTGGCGAGTCCGGCGGCCACCTTGGTGTGGCCGATCATGGATTTCACCGAGCCGACCGCGCAGTACTGATATGGCCCTTCCGGTTTGCTGAAGGCGAGGTTCAGGCATTCGATTTCGGATTTGTCGCCGACCGCCGTTCCGGTGCCGTGCGCCTCGATCAGCTGGACGCTGGCGGGGTCGACGCCGGCATCCGCGTAGGCACGCTGCACGGCGAGCACCTGACCCTGTGGATGCGGGGCCGTGAGGCTGCGCGCCCGGCCGTCGCTCGAACTGCCGACACCCTTGATGACCGCATAGACACGATCGCCGTCCCGCTCTGCGTCGACCAGACGTTTGAGCACCAATGCCGCCACGCCCTCGCTGATGGCGATACCGTCGGCACTATCGTCGAAGGCGCGGCTACGGCCCCGGGGTGACAATGCCTGGGTCTTGGCAAAGGCCATGTAGGAGACGGCGTTATTGGTGCCGTCTGCGGCCCCGACCAGGGCCAGGTCGGCCTGCCCGGAACGCAGCTGGGCAACACCCACGCTCAATGCCGCCAAGGAACTGGCGCAGGCGGCATCGACGGTAAAATTGGTGCCGTTCAGGTTCATGCGGTTGGCCACCCGTCCAGCCAGCACATTGCCGAGCACGCCGGGGAAGCTGTCTTCGTTCCATTCCGGCAACTGTTTCAACAGGGCGGCACGGATACTCTGCCTGGACTCATCGGTCAGGCCTGGCACCCTGGGCAGGTAATGGCCCAGCATGGTCCGGAAGATAAAAT
>JBAZLW010000018.1:0-18186 GCA_041650095.1 Hydrogenophilaceae bacterium
CCAGGTCGGCGGTCGGGATGATGCCCTGGCGCACCAGCATCTTCGCGTGCGCCAGCGAGCCCTTGATGTCGTGGCGGGCCAGGCGCTGGTCGAAGAACACCGAGGCGGTGTAGCGCTTGACCAGATCGGATACGGGTTCGGAAAAACGTTCGGACCAGGTTTTGTCGGTGCTGGACATGGCGATGGCTGGACAGAAAAAAAACGGATTATAGCGGGGCCGGGGCGCCGGCCTTGCCGCGTATCTTGCCGACGGCCAGATCGATGGCCTCGTCCAGGTACATGCCGTAGTAATCCACCGTGGTCAGGCCGACCACCGGCTTGGCCAGCATGCGGCCCTTGCCGTCGAGCAGGAGCACCGTCGGCACCAGGCTGTAGCCGTATTGCCGGGCCAGTTTCCTGGGCGTACTCGGGCGGCCCTCGAAATCGCGGATGGGGGTGTCGTCCGATACGACCAGCCGGCGCATCACCACCTTTTCCCGGTACTGGCGGTTGCCGCTCATCGGGATGAGGAATTCGTTGAGGACCCGCTCGCAATAGACGCAATGCTGGCCGACCAGGACGACCAGCAAGGCGCCGTCGACGGCCCGTGCGGCGGCGGCGTCCTTCTGCAGGTCGCGGGCGTCCGGTACGCTTCCGGCGGCCCCGGCGGCGACCGAGGCCCATGCTAGAATCGCTAACAGCCAGGCAAGTATTTGTTTCGTCATCGTATCGACTCCTTCTCCTGGCCGGATTCTATTCCTCCATCACGTCCGCGCACATATGACCAAGAAACTGATCATCGCCACCCGGGAAAGCCAACTGGCACTCTGGCAGGCCCACCACATCCGCGACCGCCTCGAGGCGCTGCACCCCGGCCTGACCGTCGAACTGCTGGGCATGACCACCCAGGGCGACCAGATACTCGATTCGCCCCTGTCGCGCATCGGCGGCAAGGGCTTGTTCGTCAAGGAACTGGAGCAAGCCATGATGGAGGGCCGGGCGCACCTCGCCGTGCACTCCCTCAAGGACGTGCCGATGGACCTGCCGGAAGGCTTCGAACTGACCGCGATCGGCAAGCGGGAAGACCCGCGCGACGCCTTCGTGTCGAACCACTACAAGTCGCTCGCTGGCCTGCCGCCGGGGGCCCGGGTTGGTACCTCCAGCCTGCGCCGCCAGGCCCAGTTGCGCGCCAAGCACCCGGGCCTGGTGGTCGACACCTTGCGCGGCAACGTCAACACCCGCCTGCGCAAGCTCGATGAAGGCCAGTACGACGCCATCATCCTGGCCGCGGCCGGGCTGAAGCGCCTGGGCTTCGGCAAGCGCATCGCCGCCTCTTTGTCGCCGGCGGAGAGCCTGCCTGCGGTCGGCCAGGGTGCCCTCGGCATCGAGATCCGCAGCGGCCAGCCGGAGGTCGCCCGCCTGCTGGCGCCGCTCAACGACCCGATCACCGCCGCCTGCGTGCGCGCCGAACGGGCCATGAGCCGGATGCTTCAGGGCGGCTGCCAGGCGCCCATCGGTGGCTACTGCGTCGAAGAGGGCGGCCGGCTGCATCTGCGCGGTTTCGTCGCCGACCTCGAGGGTGTGCGCTTCTACCGTGCCGAGGCGGAAGGCGTCATGGCCGATCCGGAGGCGCTCGGCCACCAGGTCGCCGAGGCCCTGATCGGCCAGGGCGCCGACCGCCTGCTGGCCGAGCTGATCCACCGGGACTGATGTTTGCCGGAGCGCTGGCCGGGCGCGGCATCCTGATCACCCGCCCGGCCGGGCAGGCCGAGGGACTGGCGGCGCGCATCGTCGAACTGGGTGGCAACGCCATCCTGTTCCCCACCCTGGAAATCGGCCCGCCGACCGATCCGGTCGCCTTGTCCCATGCCATCGGCTGCCTGCCGGACGATGACCTCGCCATTTTCATCAGCCCGACCAGCGTGGAGCGGGCCTGGCCCTTGATCCTCGAACGCCACGGCGGCTGGCCGCACGGCGTCACGCCGGCGGCGGTCGGCCAGGCCACGGCGCGGGCATTGGCTGGATGCGGCGTCCGGCATGTCCTCTGCGCCGAGGACGCTGCCGACAGCGAAAGCCTGCTTGCGCTGGCCGAACTCGGCGACATGACTGGGCAGCGCGTGCTGATCATCCGCGGCGAGGGCGGCCGCGAGTTGCTGGCCGACACCCTGCGCCAGCGCGGCGCCCGGGTCGATTATGCCGAGTGCTATCGCCGGCTCCGGCCCGCGGCCGACCCCGCGCCGCTGCTGGTCTTGTGGCGCGATGGCGGCATTGCCGCGGTGACCGTCACCAGCCGGGAGGTGTTCGCCAATCTGGTCGATCTGCTGGGCGAGGCCGGTGCCGCGCTGCTGCGCGCCACCCCTTTGTTTGCACCGCACCCGCGCATCGCCGCCGCAGCGCGGGAGTGGGGCGTTGCCGAGGTCGTGGCGACGCCGCCGGGCGACGCCGGGCTTGTGTCCGGCCTGACAGACTGGTTCAATCGACAGCATGGCTGAGACGACCTCCCCCGAAACGCCCGCTGCGCCGAGCCCTGCCCGGCACGGCTGGATATTGCCCCTGGCCCTGATCCTGGCCGTGCTTGCCTTCGCCACCACCGGCGGGGTGTTCTGGTACATGCAGATGCGCATGCAGGACCTGGAGGTGCAACTGGCCCGGCGCATCGGCCAGTTCGACACCTCCAGCCAGGAGGCGCGAGCGGCCGCCAAGGAGGCACGCGCCTCGATCGAGAACGTGGTGGTCCGCATCGGCGCCCTGGAGGCCAAGGCCCTGGAGGCACAGAACCAGCAACTGGCCCTGGAGGCGGTCTACCAGGACCTGGCCCGGAGCCAGGACGAACGCATGCTGGCCGATATCGAACAGCCCTTGTTGCTGGCCGACCAGCAACTCCAGATGGCCGGCAACGTGCGCGCCGCCCTGTTGGGGCTCGATGCCGCCGAGGCGCGTCTGGTGCGGATGAAGAAGCCCCAGTTCGAACGTCTGCGCGAGGCCATCGCGCGCGACTCGGCCCGGCTCAAGCTGATGCCGGCGGCCGATGTGCAGGGCATCAATGCCCGCATCGACGCCCTGCTGCTCAATGTCGACCAGTTGAAACTGGACATGGAACCGGAGGCCGCTGCGAAACCGGCGCCGAAACCCGAGGTCGACCCGGTCGACTGGATGGGGCGCCTGGGCCGCGAGACCTGGGCCGAGATCAAGCAACTGGTCCGCATCCGTCGTCTGGACAACCCCAACGTCGAGTTGCTGGCGCCCACGCAGGTCTATTTCCTGCACGAGAACCTCAAGCTGCGCCTGCTCTCGGCTCGCCTGGCCGTGCTGCAGCGCGACGAGGCGACCTTCCGCGCCGACATCGCCGCGGCGCAGGCCTGGGTCGAACGCTATTTCCGTCGGTCCGACCCGCTCAGCGTCGCCATGGTCAAGGACCTCAAGGCCATGTCGGCGATGCCGGTCGCGCTCCAGAATGCCGACCTGCGCGAAAGCCTCAAGGTGCTGCGCAGCCTGACCCACGGGGAGCGCTGATGCGGCCCATCCTCTGGCTGTTGCTGCTGTTCGCCCTGGCAGTGGCGATTACCCTGGCGGCCCGTTTCGACCAAGGCTATGTCCTGGTCGTGATACCGCCCTGGCGGCTGGAGATGTCCTTCGTCCTGGCCGCGGTGTCGATGCTGGCCCTGTACGGGGCAGTCTGGCTGATCCTGAGGATACTGCGCCTGGCGCTCAGCCTGCCGACCGACGTGCGCGCCTGGCGCAACCGGCGGCGCAGCGACAAGGCCGATGACGATCTGAACCGGGCGATCGCCGCCTACCTGTCCGGGCAGCCGGCGCATGCCCAGAAGCTGGCCACCAGCGCCTACAAGCGCGAGCGCCGGCCGATGGCCGCGCTGGTGGCGGCGCACGCCGCCCTGGCCGAGGGCGACCGCGCGACGGCGAATCTGTATCTGGATGGTCTGGAGACCGATCCCGGCGAATTGACCGCCGCCCGCCAGGCCGCCAAGGCGAAGCTGGCGCAGCTCGAACCTGTCGACCCGGCACCAGCGCGCAGCTGGCCGTAGGAGCGCCGCTTGCGGCACGAACCCGGGTTGCGTCCGACCTGATTCGGCCCGGCCAGCGGGCCTCCTACTGGAACGAGAAGGCGTCGGAGAAGAACTCGTCTTCCGGCAGGCCCCGGGCCAGGAAATCGTGCTTGGCCGCCTCGATCATCGGCGGTGCGCCGCAGGCATAGACCTGCCAGCCGGACAGGTCGGCGAAATCGTCCAGGATGGCCTGATGGACCAGGCCGGTACGGCCCGGCCAGTGGTCGGCCGGCAGCGGTTCGGACAGCACCGGGATGAAGCTGAAATTGTCATGCTCCTGCTGCCACTGCGACGGCAGTGCCGGTTGGTAGAGATCGGCCAGGGTCTTGGCGCCCCAGTACAACACCATCTGGCGCTCGGTGCCGTGGTGGAATACATGGCTGAGGATGCTCTTGATCGGCGCAAAGCCGGTGCCGCCGGCCAGGAAGAGGATCGGCTTGTCCGACTCGCGCAGGAAGAAGCTGCCCTGCGGGCCCTTGATGCGCATGATGTCCTTCGCCTTCATGGCGCCGAACACCTGGTCGGTGAACAAGCCGCCGGGCACGTGGCGGATGTGCAGTTCCAGCAGTTGGTCCTCCTCCGGCGCGTTGGCCAGCGAGAAGCTGCGCCGCTTGCCGTCCTTGAGCAGGAAGTCGATGTACTGGCCGGGCAGGAACTGCAGGCGCTCGCTGCTGGGCAGCTTGAGCCAGACCGCCATGACGTCGGCGGCCAGCTTTTCCATCTTCTCGACCCGGCAGGGCAGGGTCTTGACCGGGATGTCCTTGGCGGCGCCGATCTCCTGGGCCTCGATGACCAGGTCGGTCTTCGGCTTGGCGGTACAGAACAGCGCCAGGCCCTTGGCCTTGTCCTCCTTGGGCAGCGTGGCGGGCTGATGCGCGCCGTGGTCCACCTCGCCCGCCAGCACCTTGCCTTTGCAGGCCCCGCAGGCGCCGTTGCGGCAACCGTAAGGCAGGGCGAAGTCCTGGCGCAGCGCCGCTTCAAGCACGGTTTCGCCGTCCTGCACGGTAAACTGGTGGCCGCTGGGCTGGATGGTGACCTGGTGAGACATCGTTAATCCTCTTTTCAAAGCTGAATCATGTTGCGAATACTGATCATCGGTTGCGGCGACGTCGGCCTGCGCGCCGCCCGCATGCTGCGCGGCAAGGCCCGCGTCTACGGCCTGCTGCGTTCGCCCGAACGAGCTGGTGAACTGCGCGCCGCCGGGGTGATCCCGGTGCCCGGCGACCTCGACGACCGGCGCAGCCTCGGGCGCCTGGCCGGCCTGGCCGACGTGGTGCTCCATTTCGCTCCGCCGCCGCCGGAAGGCGAAGGCGATCCGCGCACCCGCCGTCTCGTCGCTGCCCTGTCTTCAGGCGAATCGACCAGGCGGGGCGCAAGTTTACCCCGCACCCTGATCTACGTCAGCACCAGCGGCGTCTACGGCGACTGCGCCGGGGCGGCGGTGCCGGAGACCCGGCCCGCCCGTCCCCACAACGCCCGTGCGAAGCGGCGCCAGGCGGCCGAGCGGACCTTGCGTCGCTGGGCCGCCGATACCGGCGTCGGCCTCGCCATCCTGCGCGCGCCCGGCATCTACGCCCGCGACCGCTTGCCCGACGCACGGGTGAGGAAGAGCCTGCCCGCCCTGTTGCCGGCGGACGACATCGACACCAACCACATCCACGCCGACGACCTCGCCGGGCTGGCCGTCGCCGCGATGTTCCGCGCCGGTCGCAACCGCCTGTACAACGCGGTCGACGACAGCGGCCTGAAGATGGGCGACTGGTTCGACGTGGTGGCGGACTTCATTGGTGTGTCTCGACCGCCGAGGTTACCGAAGGACGAGGTCATGGCGGCGGTGACCCCGGCCATGCGCAGCTTCCTGTCCGAATCCAGGCGCCTGAGCAATGACCGGATCAAGGGCGAGTTGCGCTACCGGCTGCTCTACCCGAACGTGCGGGTCGCCCTGTTCGAGCCGCCAGGCAAGGGCTGACGGCGCCGGTTTTCCCGTGCCGGAGATGGCGTCAGCAATCGAGCCTATAACGGGAAGGTCTTTTCCCGGATGAGGCGCCATGATTCGTCGCTTGCCTCTGTTGTTCTTTGCCTGTTGGCTGTTGGCAAGCCTGGCCCAGCCGGCGTGGGCCGCGGCCCTGGCCAATCAGTTGCGCAACCACGCCTCGCCCTATCTGGCCCTGCACGGCGGCGATCCGGTGGCCTGGCAGGAGTGGAACGCCGAGACCCTGGCGCGGGCGAAACGCGAGCACAAGCTGCTGTTCGTCTCGGTCGGTTATTTTTCCTGCCACTGGTGCCACGTCATGCAGCGCGAGAGCTACCGCGATCCGGCCATCGCGGCGCTGCTCAACCGCTATTTCATCCCGGTCAAGGTCGACCGCGAGTTGAACGGCGCACTCGATGCCGCCTTGATCGAGTTCGCGCAGCGGATGATCGGCGTGGCCGGCTGGCCGCTCAACGTCTTCGTGACCCCCGAGGGCTACCCGGGCTATGCCATCCTGTACCAGCCGCCCGGCGAGTTCAGGGCTGTGCTCAAGCGTATGGCCGCAGTCTGGGCTCGGGATGGCGCGGCCTTCAGCCAGGCCGCGCGCGCGGCGGGCGTGGCCCCGGCCGGGCTCCCGGCGCGGGCGCCGGTTACGGCCGGGGCGCTAAGCGAACTGGAGCAGGCGTTCCTGCAGGCGGCCTGGCGCGAGGCGGATACCTTGCAGGGTGGCTTCAACCGGGTCAGCAAGTTTCCCATGCCGACGCACCTTAGCGTCCTGCTGGCGCTCTACCGGCGCGACGGCGACCCGCGCCTGGGTGAATTCCTGCGCCTGACCCTGGACCGCATGGCCAGCCAGGGCCTGCGCGATCACGTCAACGGCGGTTTCTTCCGCTATACCGTGGACCCGGACTGGGCCACGCCGCACTTCGAGAAGATGCTCTACGACAACGCCCAACTGGCGCTGCTGTACCACCGCGCCGCCGAGGTGTTCGGGCGGCCGGATTACCGGGCGGTGGCGCATGCGACGCTGGACTTCATGCTCGACGCACTGCGCACGCCCGAGGGCAGCTTCCAGACCGCGGCCTCGGCGCTGGACCGCCAAGGCCGCGAGGGCGGGGCGTATCTGTGGCCGGCCGAGGCGCTGCGCGCACGCCTGACCCAGGCGGAGTTCGATCTGGCCGGGCGGATCTGGGGCCTGGACGCGCCGCCGCCGTTCGAGCTGGGTTACCTGCCCATGGCAAAACGGGCGCCTACGGCGGAGGAACGGGAGCGGCTGCGCCTCATCCTTGCCAAGCTGCGCCAGGCCGACCGGCTGAGCGAGGTGCCGCGCGACGGTAAGGTCAATGCCGCGCTCAACGGCCTGGCCCTGTCGGCGCTCAGCGTCGCCGGCCAGGGGGTGCCGCGGTTCGAGGCCGCGGCACGCGCGTTGCGCGCCTATCTCGGCAGCCGGTTTTTTCAAGCCGGCCGTCTGGTGAAGACGCGCGTCGGCGAGCGGGTGTTCGCCGGCGCGGAACTGGACGACCATGTCTTCCTGGCCGCGGGCCTGCACGATTATGCCCGGGTGTACCGGGATGCCGCCGCCGATGCCCAGGCGCGCGACCTGGTGCGCCAGGCCTGGCGGCGCTTCTTCTCGGCCGCAGGCTGGCAGCGCGAGGAACGGACCCTGCTGGCCACCCTGCGCCCGCAAGCGGCGCTGAGCGATGAGGCCATGCCCTCGGCCTCGGCGCGCCTGATCGCGCTGACCGAGGCGCTGGCGGCGTCGGGCCTCGGCCGCGAGCTTGCCGGGCCGCTCGGGCAGGCCAGGGCGATGGCCTTGCCGGTCATGCAAAGTGCGCCGTTCGATTACCCCGGCGGCCTGCGCCCCTGACCGCTTGTCCGGCAATCGAACCAGAGCTTATCGAACCTGGACTAACATGGATGTATGCGCATGCCATCCGGGTGGATGGCTGCGCAGGCTGGGTACTTGCGGACGGTGGGCGGTGCCCGCGCGACCCGCGCTTGAGAGGAGAGAGATGATGTCTACGGATACGACGAATACTCCGACCACCGACCGGCGGGTGAACGGCAAATTGCGCGCCGTTTACGATGACGCAGCGGAACATCTGCACCATCTGTTCAAGGAGCACGACGACTGGGTCGGTTCGTCGATCGATTACGCGGCACTGCGCATGGTGCATGAGCGCTACGCCGACCTGACGGCGGACGAAGTGCGCACGCTGGTGACCTCGATCGGCAACCGGGTGCAGCACTCCATCGACGCGCATCGCTTGACTGCGCTATATCCCTGAGCGAACTGAAACTGCCGTTACCTGGCGCAAAGACGAGGCCGTCCGGTCAGCGTAAGGGCTGACCGGACGGCCCGTTTGCTCGTCAGAGGCCCGGCCTGTCGCTGCCTCGGCCCCTTGCTGACAGCGCTATCAGCGCCTGCCGCCGCGCGAGGAGGTGATGGCGGCGCCGGATCCTGCGCTCGTATCGTCGACCAGATACCGGTTCGGGGTGGCGGCACCGGCGCCATACTGGACGAAGGCGGTCCAGGCATCCTGATCGAGATCGTCTTCGATGCGGGTGTTGTGGACGTCGTTGGGCATGTTGGCGAACCCGGGACCCCACACGCTGTTGTGGTCCGCCAGCGCGGGCAGGGATGCCAGGCTACCCAGCAGGGCGATGAGGGTCAGGGATTTGTGCGTCTTGCTTTGCATGATGTGCTCCAGATGGCATAAGGAAAAAGCGGTTGGCAGGTCGTCTGCCACCGTGAGCACATGGTAGGAATGTTCTATATGCGTGGTATTTCCGTTCCGGCCGGAATGGTAACAACGTATATGCAAGATGTTTCAGTATGTAACCCGGGCTTGCGCATCACGGATACAGCTGGAAGTCCATGCGGCCAAGCTCCCAGGCCGTCTCGTCGGGGCGGGCCAGGGCATCGAGATCGCCGGGCCGCGCCGCCGAGTCGTCCACCCACTCGCGCAACAGCGGGCTGCCGTTGATCAGGTCGATGGCCAGGCGGTCGTGTTCGTATTCGTAGGGGAAGTCGCGCCAGAGCGGGTAGTCTGGTTGCAGGGTGCGCAACGCCTTGAAGGCCAGGACGATCAGGCGCCAGGGCCGGAAGCTCGCATGGTCGTAGTGGTCGTGTTCGACGTGGATCTGGATGCCGGCGCACAACTGTCCGGCGTGCTTGTGGAAGGTCGGCTCGAACCAGCACTCGCGCAGCTTGCAGCCGTGCAGCCAGTCCGGGGCGATATCGTGCATCCGGGCCAACAGCTTGCGCGGCTCGATATCCGGGGCGCCGAACAGCTCCAGCGGCCGGGTGGTGCCGCGCCCTTCCGACAGGGTGGTGCCTTCCAGCATCACGGTGCCGGCATAGCAGCGCGCCATGGCCAGGTTGGGCGCGTTCGGGCTGGGGTTGATCCAGATCCGTTCATCCAGCGGCCAGCCATAGCCGGGCGCGGCCTCTGGTGCCCAGCCCTGCATCTCGACGACGCGATATTCGAGATCGAGTTTGAGTGTCCGGATGAACCACTGGCCCATCTCGCCAAGGGTAAGGCCGTGCCGCATGGGCATGGCCCCGGCGCCGACGAAGCTCTCCCAGCCTGGCCGCAGGGTCAGTCCCTCGACCGGGCGGCCGGCCGGGTTGGGCCGGTCCAGTACCCAGACCGCCTTGCCGTGGCGGGCGGCCGCCTCCAGCACGTAGCGCAGGGTGGTGATGAAGGTGTAGATGCGGCAGCCGAGGTCCTGCAGGTCGACCAGGAGGACGTCGAAGGTCGCCATCATGGCCTCGGTGGGCCGGCGCACCTCGCCATACAGGCTGAACACCGGGATGCCCAGCGTCGGGTCGAGGTAGTCGGGCGACTCCATCATGTTGTCCTGCTTGTCGCCGCGCAGGCCGTGCTGGGGGCCGAAGGCGGCGCTCAGTTCAAGGTCCGGCAACGCCGCCAGGGCGTCCAGGGCGTGATCCAGGCCTTTGCTCACCGAGGCGGGATGGGCCAGCAGGGCGATGCGGCGGCCCTTGAGCGGGGCGCGCAGTGCCGGGTCTTCGAGCAGGCGGTCGAGGCCGAATTTCATGGTCGGGAAATGAACAGGGCGAAGGCGTCAGTATGATGGAAGTCGGGCTGGCCCGGAGGGTGGCGCAGCGCCCAATAGCCGACTTTGCCGGCCGCGTCCTCGATCACCGCCGACAGGCCCAGGCGCAGCCGGGCGCCTGCCGGCAGGGCGGCGGCGGGCAGTTGGGCGGTCAGTTCCAGGCGGCCGGCTTCCCGATTGCAGGCGATGGCCGGGGCGGGCAGGGCCAGGTCGGTGCCGCCGACACGGCAGGCGGTGAAGGAGTAGGCCGCCCACTCACCCGAGGGCGAGAAGTTGAATTCCTGGTAACCCGGCCCGGCCTCCGTCATCACGAAGGCCTCGAAGCAGGTGTGGCGCCAGAGCCCGTCGCGACGGCCGGGCGTGGCCGGGGCGGGGATGCGCAGGCCGGCCAGGTCGCCGGCCAGGGTATAGATCAGTTCAAGGCCGCCATCGGGCCGCCAGGACAGATCGACGCCGATGCCGGCCACGGCGGGGCAATCCGTCGTCGGGTGGCGGTGCAGGTCAGTATGCATCGCGCCATTCTATCGTCATGTTGCGGCCCGGGCCGTAGGGGTACAATCCGCCTTCATGGACGCCGCCAATTTCACCGATCACTTCCTGATCGCCATGCCCAATATGACCGACCCAAACTTCGCCGGGGCGCTGACCTATATCTGCGACCACAATCCGGACGGCGCCCTGGGCGTGGTGGTGAATCGGCCGATCGACCTGTCCCTGGAAAAGCTGTTCGATCAGATCGGCATCACCCTGGAAGACGAGCGGCTGAAGGACCTGCCGGCCTATTTCGGCGGCCCGGTCCAGGTCGAGCGCGGCTTCGTGCTGCATCGGCCGCTCGGCCACTGGAACTCCACCTTGTCGGTGAACGACCGGATCGGCCTGACCACCTCCAAGGACATCCTCGAGGCGACCGGCCATGGCGACGGCCCGGAACAGATCATCGTCGCACTGGGCTATGCCGGCTGGGGGCCGGGCCAGCTGGAGGCCGAGATCAAGCAGAACGCCTGGCTGACCGTGCCGGCCGATCCGGCGCTGATCTTCGATCTGCCGCCCGAGGAGCGTTTCGTCGCCGCGATGCAGTTGCTCGGCATCGACCCTTCGATGCTGTCGGATGATGCCGGCCACGCCTGATGAAAGGGGCTGTCCTGGCCTTCGATTTCGGCGAGAAGCGGATCGGCGTCGCGGTGGGCGAGTGGGAGACGCAGTCGGCGCACCCGCTGGAGACCATCGCCGGGGAGGCCAATGCCGTCCGCTTCGCCCGCATCGCCGAGCTGATCGGCGAATGGCGTCCGGTTGAACTGGTGGTGGGTCTGCCGATGAGCCTGGACGGCGAGGAACACGAACTCAGCCGGCGTTGCCGGCGCTTCGCCAACCAGCTCAATGGCCGCTTCGGCCTGCCCGTGCGACTGGTCGACGAGCGCCTGACCTCGGTGGCGGCGGAAAGTCGGCTGCGCGAGGCCGGTGTCTCGGTCAGGAACAACAAGACGGCGGTCGACAGTCTGGCCGCCCAGGAAATCTTGCAGGACCATTTTTCGAGTCAGTCATGAATCTACCCAATCCGAACCAACTCATCGACGATCTTGCCGAACAGCTCCGGCCGCATTTCAAACCGGGCACCGCGATGCTGGGCATCCATACCGGCGGCGTCTGGGTGATGGAGGCCCTGGCCGAACGGCTGGGCGGCGACATCCCGCGCGGTGTCCTGGACATCGCCTTCTACCGCGACGATTTCTCCCGCATCGGCCTGCACCCGGAGGCGAAACCGTCCAGCATTCCGTTCGAGGTGGAGGGGCGCGACATCCTGCTGGTCGACGACGTCCTCTATACCGGCCGCACCATCCGCGCGGCGATGAACCTGGTGTTCGATTACGGCCGGCCAGCCAGCCTGGGGCTGGCGGTGCTGGTCGACCGCGGCGGCCGCGAACTGCCGGTCTGCGCGCAATACGTGGGGGCGACCCTGGACCTGGGTCGGCATGTCTCCCTGGTCCGCGACGACGCCGGGGAACTCAAGCTGGAGTTGAAAGGGGAGGCGACGTGACAGCCAATCTGCAACTGACCGAGGACGGCAGGCTGCGCCACCTGCTGACGCTGGAAGGCCTGCCGAAGCGCATCCTGACCCAGATACTCGACACCGCCGAGTCCTTCGTCTCGGTCGGCGAGCGCGAGGTGAAGAAGGTGCCGCTGCTGCGCGGCAAGGCGGTGTTCAACCTGTTCTTCGAGAACTCGACGCGCACCCGCACCACCTTCGAGATCGCCGCCAAGCGACTGTCGGCCGACGTGATCAACCTCAATATCGCCACCTCGGCGACCAACAAGGGCGAGACCCTGCTCGACACGGTGGCCAACCTGTCGGCCATGCAGGCCGACATGTTCGTGGTGCGCCACGCCTCCAGCGGCGCGCCGCACCTGATCGCCCGCCACGTCGCGCCGCACATCTCGGTGGTCAACGCCGGCGACGGCCGCTGCGCCCACCCGACCCAGGGCCTGCTCGACATGTTCACCATCCGCCACTACAAGGGCGCCTTCCACAACCTGCGCGTCGCCATCGTCGGCGACGTCCTGCACTCGCGCGTCGCCCGCTCGCAGATCCACGCCCTGACCACCCTGGGCTGCCCGGAGGTGCGCGTGGTGGCGCCGCGCACCCTGCTGCCGCGCGACGTCGACAGCATGGGCGTGCACGTGCACTACACGATGGCCACCGGGATCAAGGACTGCGACGTGATCATCATGCTGCGCCTGCAGAACGAGCGCATGCAGGGCGCCCTGCTGCCCTCGGCCGGCGAGTACTACAAGTACTGGGGCCTGACCCAGGACAAGTTGAAACTGGCCCGGCCGGATGCCATCGTCATGCATCCCGGGCCGATGAACCGGGGCGTCGAGATCGATTCCGGCGTCGCCGACGGCAAGCATTCGGTGATCCTGCCGCAGGTGACCTTCGGCATCGCGGTGCGGATGGCGGTGATGAGCATGGTGGCGGGAGGTGGAGCATGAAGATCCGGATCAAGAACGGCCGGGTGGTCGATCCCGCCAGCGGCCTCGACCAGCAACTGGATATCTACATCACCGCCGGCCACATCGTCGGCATGGGCTCGGAGCCGGCCGGCTTTCACGCCAATGCCGAGATCGACGCCGCCGGCCTGGTGGTCTGCCCCGGCCTGGTCGACCTCTCGGTGCGCCTGCGCGAGCCCGGCCTGGAATACATGGCGACGCTGGAATCCGAGATGCATGCCGCCGCCGTCGGCGGCATCACCTCGCTTGCCTGCCCGCCCGACACCGATCCGCCTTTGGACGAGCCGGGCCTGGTCGAGATGCTCAAGTTCCGCGCCAAGAACAGCCCCGGCCCGCGCGTCTACCCGATCGGCGCCCTGACCTGGAAGCTCAAGGGCGAGCGCCTGACCGAGATGGCCGAGTTGCACGAAGCGGGCTGCATGGCGTTCAGCCAGGCCGACGCCCCGATCGTCGACACCACGGTCCTGCTGCGGGCGATGGAATATGCCTACACCTTTGGCTTCCCGCTCTGGCTGCGGCCGCAGGACTATTACCTGGCGCGCGACGGCGTGGTCCATGACGGGGTGGTGTCGGCCCGCTTCGGCCTGCCCTCGATCCCGGTGCCGGCCGAGACGGTGGCGCTGCAGACCATCCTGCTGCTGGTGCGCGAGACCAAGGCACGGGTACACCTGTGCCGCCTGTCCAGCCGGGCTGGCGTCGAGATGGTGCGCCGGGCAAAGGAGGACGGCCTGCCTGTGACCTGCGATGTCGGCATCCACCACGTCCACCTGTCCGAGATGGACACCTCCGACTTCAATTCCAACTGTCACCTGATCCCGCCCCTGCGCAGCCAGCGCGACCGCGATGCCATCCGCCAGGCCCTCAAGGACGGCGTCATCGACTGCATCTGTTCCGACCATGCGCCGGTCGACGCCAATGCCAAGGAAAAGCCGTTCCAGGAATCCGAGGCGGGCGCCACCGGGGTCGAACTGCTGCTGCCGCTGACCCTGAAATGGGCAGCGGAGGCCGGCCTGTCGCTGACCCAGGCGCTCGACCGGGTCACCCGCCGACCGGCCGCCATACTTGGCGTCGACGCCGGCCAACTGGCGGTCGGCAAGCCGGCCGACCTGTGCCTGTTCGACCCCGCGGCGGACTGGACGGTGAGCAACAAGACCCTGGCCAGCCTGGGCAAGAACTCGCCCTTCCTGGGCTTGGAACTGCAGGGCCGGGTGCGCTACACCGTCATCGACGGCCACATCGACTTCAAGGCCGCACGGGATTGACCGAGAGCGCCCGGATCATTGCCGGGCGCTCTCGGTATCGCATCAAGCGCTCTTGCTGGCAAAGCGTTCCATCAATTCCAGCGTGGCCTCGTATTTCGGCCGTACCGGTGAATCCGGTGCGATGTTGTTGAGGGCCTGTTTCAGCGCGCTGGCCAATTCGGCCATTTCGGCCTTTTCCTGAGCCAATATTTCGGCTTCGCTCTGGTGTGTCGGCCGCGGGGTCCGGCTGATTTTTCGCATGCGCTGGTGCAACTGGGCCTGGGCGTGCTCGGCCACCTGGTAGGTGGCGCGCATGCTGATGAACTTCAGCAAGAACAGGAAGGCCATGATACCGACCGACAAATGCAGGTGCATGCGCGCGGAATCGAAGTCCCGGCTGACCATGTCGAGCAGGCCCAGAAGGAAGGCCACCGCAGAGAGCCCCGAGGCCAGGAAGGTGGCCTGCTTGTCCGGGACCAGAAAGAGCAGCAAGCGGTTCATGCCCGATAGATAGCAAAGAACGGCTGCCGTGACAACGATTCAGCGCAACAATCGGCGGCGCGTGAGTACCAGTCCGATCGCGAAGCCGCCGAGGCCGTAGGCCAGCAGTACCGCACCATGGAGCAGAGGCAGCGGCGGCGCCGAACCCAGCGCCAGCGGCCGCGCCAGTTCGATGGCATGGGTCAGCGGCAGCACGGCGGCGAAGCCGGCCAGCCAGGCGGGCAGGGCGTCGGGCGGGTAGAACACCCCGGAAAGCAGGACCATGGGGGTGATCACCAGGGTGAAGTAGTACATGAAGAAGTCGTAGTTGGGCGCCACCGAGTTGACCATCAGGCCGAGGCCGGCGAAACACAGGCCGGTCAGCACGATCACCGGCAGCAGCCACAGGGTCAGGGCGAAATCGGCATACAGGCCGAGCCCCCAGATCACCGCCAGGATGGCCAGGCCCGAGAGCAGGCTCTTCGACGCCGCCCACAGCCATTCCCCCATCAGGACGTCGGTCAGGCTCAACGGCGTGTTCAGGATGGCGTCCCAGGTCTTCTGCACGTGCATGCGCGAGAACGACGAATACAGGGTCTCGAAAGTGGCGGCGTTCATGACGCTGTAGGCCAGGGTGCCGGCGGCCAGGAAGTTGAGGTAGGGCACGCCCTTGATCTCGCCGAGGAACTGGCCGAGGCCGTAGCCGAGGCCGAGCATGTAGAGCAGCGGATCGGCCAGGTTGCCGAGGATGGACGGGATGGCCAGCTTCTTCCAGACCAGGTAGTTGCGCTGCCAGACGGGAAACCAGTTCATTTGATAGGCAAGGTTCAAGATTCAAGGGGCAAGACGCAAGTGACAAGGTTCAAGGCTACCTGCAAGCTCACTTCTTGTCTCTTGCACCTTGAGTCTTGCATCTAATCTAATCCCGCAAATCCCGGCCGGTCAGTTTCAGGAACACGTCTTCCAGGTTGGCCGGCCGGTGCAGGTAGCGCAGGGTCGGCTGCCTATCCAGCTCGGCGATCACCGGCTTGGGGTCGTCGGTGTAGCAGAACAGGGTCTCGCCGGCCGATTCGCAGCGCTGGCACAGCCCCTTGGCGCAGTCCTGCCAGTCGTGCAGGCTGTCGCCGTAGACCTCGACCACCTGGGGTTCGATGTGGGCGCGGATCAGTTCGCGCGGAGAGCCCTCGACGATGATGCGGCCGCGGTCGATGATGCTGATGGTGTCGCACAGGCGCTCGGCCTCGTCCATGAAGTGGGTGGTCAGGAGCAGGGTCTTGCCGCGCGCTGTGAGCCGGCGCAGGCCCTGCCAGACCAGGTGGCGGGCCTGCGGGTCGAGGCCGGTGGTGGGCTCGTCGAGCACCACCAGGTCGGGGTCGTTGATCAGTGCGCGGGCGAGGGTCAGGCGTCGCTTCATGCCGCCCGACAGGCTGGGCACGGTGGCGTCGGCCTTGCCGGCCAGGCCGGCGAAGTCGAGCAGATCGGGCACCCGTACCTCGACCTCGGCGCGACCGAGGCCGAAATAGCGGCCATAGGCGAACAGGTTCTCGCGCACCGTGAAGTCGGGGTCCAGGCTGTCCACCTGGGGCACCACGCCGACCCGTGCGCGCGCCGCGCGGCCGCCCTCCGGCATCCGGTGGCCGAGCAGGCGGATCTCGCCGGCGTCGGCCTCGATCAGGCCCAGGGCCAGCCTCAGCGTGGTGGTCTTGCCGGCGCCGTTGGGGCCGAGCAGGCCGTGGCAGCGGCCTGGCGCGATGGCCAGGTCGATGCCGTCCACCACGGCGACGCCGCCGTAGTGCTTGCTCAGGCCGGTGATGGTGAGCGGGGAGTTCATGATCGCAGCAGGTCTTCCGCCAGGATTTTCAGTTGCGTCAGTTTGCCATGGAAGAAGTGGCCGGCGCCGGGAATCGTCCTGAGCGGGATGTCGTGTTCGCGGGCATAGTCCTGCACGGCGGCGAGCGGGATCAGCTCGTCCTCCTCGCCGTGGATGATGGTGGTGGCGATGGCCGGCGGCGTGAAGTCGTACATCGACACCGCCGGCCCGACCATGATCAGTTGCCTGGCTTCGATTCGGCGGGCGACACGGTGCTGGACGTAGGAGCCGAACGAAAAGCCGAGCAGGGTCCAGGGCAGGTAGCCGAACTGGGGCGCGATGTGCTCGGCGATGGCGACCAGGTCCTCGGTCTCGCCGATGCCATGGTCGTACTGGCCGGTGCTGGTGCCGACGCCGCGGAAGTTGGGTCGCACCGCGACATAGCCGCAGGCGAGGGCGGCGCGCGCCAGGGTGTGGGCGACCTTGTTGTCCAAGCTGCCGCCGTGCAGGGGGTGTGGATGGGCGACCAGGGCGAGGCCGCGCAATTCGACTTCAGGGTCTTCGACCACTGTCTCGATGACGGCGTCCGGGCACTCGATATGGAACCGGTGGCGTTTCAAATCTTCAGGCGTTCGACGACCTTGCCGTCGCGCAGGTGCGATTCCAGTATCTCGTCGATATCGGCCTGGTCGACGTAGGTGTACCAGACCGCGTCCGGATAGACCACGCAGACCGGGCCTTCGGCGCAGCGGTCCATGCAGCCGGCGCGGTTGATCCGGCAGTCGCCGCCCTTGCCGTGCAGGCCGAGCTGCTTGGCCCGCTTCTTGGCGTGCTCGAAGATGGTCTCGGCGTCGTGGTCGGCGCAGCATGCGGCGCCGTCCTCGCGCTGGTTGAGGCAGAAGAACAGGTGGTGGCGGTAGTGGCTCATGTCAGTTCATCGTATTTGGCGGCATTGCCCTTGGCCTTCGCAACCGGGTACTTGGCGGCATTGATGGCCAGCTTGTCCTCGGCGGCCTTGATCAGGTCGATGTCCAGGCAGTTGGCCAGGCTGACCAGATAGATCAGCACGTCCGCCATCTCCTGGCGCACCGCCTCTTTCTTCGGCTCGGCAAGGTTCAGGCTTTCTTCTGGGGTGAGCCACTGGAACGGTTCCAGCAGCTCGGCCGCCTCGACGATGAGGGCGGCGGTGAGGTTCTTGGGGGTGTGGTAGAGGTGCCAGTCGCGCTCGCGGCCGAAGGCGCGCACGGCCTCGGCCAGTTGCGGCAGGGTTTCGATGGTCATGGCTGATTTGGCTGATCGGCTGGCGGCGGCGTGTTGTCTTCCTTCCTGGCCGGGGCGGCATAGCCGGCGACTTCCAGCATCTTGTCCCACACCGAGGGCGAGTAGCCGCGCTGCATCGATTCGCCGATGAACAGCACCGGCACCTCAAAGGCACCCGTGCGCTTCTTCAGTTCGGTGGCGTGGACCTTGTCCTTTTCGACATTCTTGAGGGTGAACGGCACACCGCGCTGGCGCAGGTAGTCCGTCGCCTGGTCGCAGGTGGCGCCGCAATTG
>JBAZLW010000019.1:0-18017 GCA_041650095.1 Hydrogenophilaceae bacterium
CGACCGGTCGTGCAACTGGCCGCCAAGATGGGCGTCGAAGCCGACCTGTCCGGGGTGAAGGACAGCGTGCCGAGCATCGCCGAGGTACGCGAGGAACTCTGCATCGGTTGCACCCGCTGCTTCAAGGTCTGCCCGACCGACGCCATCCTCGGTGCCTCCAAGCACATCCATTCGGTCTTCCGCGAGGCCTGTACCGCCTGTGGCAAGTGTGTCGACGCCTGCCCGACCGAGGCCATCCTGATGCTGCCGGTGCCGGTCACCCTGCAGACCTGGTACTGGCAGCGGCCGGCCATGGGAGTGGCGGCATGAGCGGACAGAACAGAAGCAAGGTTCAAGATTCAAGACACAAGGGCGGGGTGTGGCCACTCCGCGCATTTTCTTGCACCTTGAATCTTGAACCTTGCTTCTGTTTTTTTACCGGATGTGCATCATGAATTTACTCTCCCGCCTCAAGCTGCGCGGCGGCGTCCACCCGGTCGGCCGCAAGGAACTCTCGGCCGAGGCGCCGATCTGCACCCTGCCCCTGCCCGAACGCCTGTTCGTATCCCTGCAGCAGCACATCGGCGCGCCCGCCAGCGCCGTCGTCGCGGTCGGCGACCAGGTCCTCAAGGGCCAGTTGATCGCCGCCAGCCAGGGCATGGTCTCGGCGCCGGTGCATGCGCCTACCTCCGGCCGGGTGGTCGCCATCGGCGACTACCCGGCGCCGCACCCGTCCGGTCTGCCGGTGCCGACCATTACCATCGAGGCCGACGGCGATGACCACTGGCTGGACTTCGATCCGCCCGCCGATCCCATGGCCCTGTCGCCTGAGGAGATCGCCAACCGGGTCGGCGCCGCCGGCATCGTTGGCCTGGGCGGCGCTGCATTTCCGTCGGCGGTCAAGCTCAACCTGTCGCGCAAGAGCGGTGTCACCACGCTGATCATGAATGGCGGCGAGTGCGAACCCTACCTCACCTGCGACGACCGCCTGATGCGCGATCATCCTCGCGCGGTGGTCGCCGGCATCCTGCTGATCCAGCGCGCGGTGGCGGCCCCTCAGGTGCTGGTCGGCATCGAGGACAACAAGCCCGAGGCCATCGCCGCCATGCGGGTGGCCGCCACCGGCACCGGCGTGCAGATCGTTCCGGTGCCCTCGATGTACCCGATGGGTTCGGAAAAACAGCTGATCCAGGCCCTCACCGGCAAGGAGATCCCGGCCGGAGGCCGCGCCGCCGACATCGGCGTGCTGGTCCACAACGTCGGCACCGCCTATGCCGTCCATGAGGCGCTGAGCCTCGGCCGGCCGCTGGTCAAACGGATCGTCACCGTCAGCGGCGGTGCCGTCTCGGTACCACGCAACCTGGAGGTCCTGATCGGTACCCCGGCCCAGGCCCTGTTCGATTTCTGTGGCGGCTACAAGGAGGTTCCGGCCCGCTTGGTGATGGGCGGCCCCATGATGGGCCAGGAGATGACCAATCCGAACGTGCCGGTCATTAAAGGCACCAGCGGCGTGTTAGCGCTTACCAACCAGGAAATAGGCCGGCCCAGCCCGGCCGCCTGCATCCGCTGCTCGACCTGCGTGCGCGCCTGCCCGGTCGGCCTGTTGCCGCTGGAAATGGCTGCCCATATCCGGATCGGCGACCTCGGCGCCGCGGTGGACCTCGGCCTCAAGGACTGCATCGCCTGTGGTTCCTGTTCCTACGTCTGCCCGGCCCATATCCCCCTGGTGCATTACTTCAACTACGCCAAGGGCGACCTGTCCGCCAAGGAGCGCGCCAAGCTGAAGCAGGAAGCCACCAAGAAACTGGCCGAGGCGCGCAACGAACGCATGGACCGCATTGCCCGCGAACGCGCCGAAGCCGCCCGCCAACGCGCCGCAAAAAAGGCCGCCCAGGAGGCGGCCAAGAAGGCGGCCAAGAAGGCGGCCGCTGAAGCAAAATCCCAAGAAACCGAGGTTGCGGCATGACCACCCTCACGCACTCCCCCCACGCCCACGCGCCGATCAGCATCGGCAAGGTCATGGCCACCGTGATGGCGGCCCTGGTCCCGACCACCCTTTATGGCTTCTGGCTGTACGGCTGGCCGGCCATCTTCCTCTGGTCCGTGGCCATGGCCAGCGCCCTCCTGGGCGAGGCCTTCATACTTCGGATTCAGGGCCGTGCGGTCCGCCCGGCCCTGCTGGATGGTTCCGGGGCACTGACCGCCTGGTTGCTGGCCCTGTCGCTACCGCCCTTCGCGCCCTGGTGGGTCGCCATGGTCGGCGCGCTGTTCGCTGTCGTCATCGCCAAGCAGGTGTTCGGCGGCCTCGGCCAGAACGTGTTCAACCCGGCCATGGCGGCGCGGGTGATGCTGCTGATCTCCTTTCCCTTCGAGATGACCCTGTGGGCGGCCCCGACGCCGCTCGCCTCGGCCGGGGCGCCCGACTTCATGCAGGGCCTGGCGATCACCTTCGGCGCAGCCGGTTGGGACGCCATGGCCAGCGCCTCCCTGCTCGGCCACGTCAAGACCGAGTTCAGCCGCGGCCTCGACCTGATCCACAGCTTTCCGGGCCAGTTCGAACTGGCCACGGCGGCCTGGGGCAGCCGCGCCGGCAGCCTGGGCGAGACGGCGACGCTGTTCATCCTGGCCGGCGGCCTGTTCCTGATCGCCCGCCGCATCATCACCTGGCATGCCCCGGTGGCCATGCTGCTGGGCGTGGCGATCCCGGCCCTGATCGCCAGTGGCATCGATCCGGCCCGTTTCCTCGGCGTCTGGCCGCACCTGCTCTCCGGCGGCCTGATGCTGGGCGCCTTCTTCATCGCCACCGACCCGGTCACCTCGCCCAATACCGGCGCCGGTCAGTTCGTCTTCGGCCTCGGCTGCGGCCTGCTGACCTGGGTGATCCGCAGCTTCGGCGGCTACCCGGAGGGAGTCGCCTTCGCGGTCCTGTTGATGAACGCCGCCGCGCCGGTGATCGACCGCTATGTCAAGCCGCGCATCTACGGTCGTACCCGCAAGGGCGCACCGCAACCGGTCAAGGAGGGCTGACATGAACCTTGAAGCCCTGCGCGGCAAACTGACCTACCAGGCCGCCCTGCTCGGCGCCTTCGCGCTGCTCACCAGTGGCGCTCTGGCCCTGGCCTCGAAGGTCACCAGCCCGGCCATCGAGGCCGCCACCGCCGAGGACCTGAAGCAGTCGCTAACCCAGGTGTTGCCGGGTCAATACGACAACGACCTGAGCAAGGATACCTTGGCGTTGCCCGGCCCCGATGGCGATGTCACGGTCTACCGTGCCCGCAAGGGCAGCCAGGTCGTCGCCGTGGTGTTCCGGGTCCAGGGACGCGGCTATGCCGGTCCGGTGGTCAGCATGATGGGGGTCGGCCGGGACGGCCATATCCTCGGCGTGCGAGTGATCTCGCACAAGGAGACCCCCGGCCTGGGCGACAAGATCGAGCCGGCCAAGGACAAGTGGATCTTTGCCTTCGATGGCAAATCACTGGGCGAGCCTCCGAGCGACAAGTTCGCGGTCAGGAAGGACGGCGGCGTGTTTGACCAGTTCGCCGGTGCCACCATCACGCCGCGCGCAGTGGTGAATTCGGTCAAGGGCGGCCTGGAATTCTTCGGCCGCGAGAAGGCCCGGTTGCTGGACGAGGCAGTGCAAGATGGCCAGTGACATCCGCTTTCCGGCCGCCAACGTTTCACGTGAAACAGGAAACCCGTCATGAGCACCGACTACGCTCGCATCAGCCGCGACGGCCTCTGGGACAACAACGTCGTCTTCGCCCAGATGCTCGCCCTCTGCCCCACCCTGGCGGTGACCGGCACGGCCACCAACGGCCTGGGCATGGGCCTGGCCACCACCGCCGTGCTGACCGTGTCCAACATCTTGATCTCGGCGATCCGCAAGCTGGTCAGCCCGGACGTGCGAATCCCGGTCTACGTCGTGGTGATCGCCACCTTGGTCACCCTGGTCGACATGGCCCTGAATGCCTGGGTGCACCAACTGTACAAGGTGCTTGGCCTGTTCATCGCCCTGATCGTGGTGAACTGCGCTATCCTCGGCCGGGCCGAATCGTTCGCCTCCAAGAATGCCGTGCTGCCCTCGGCGGTGGACGGCCTGATGATGGGCCTCGGCTTCACCGCCGCGCTGGTGGCGCTGGGCGGGGTGCGGGAAATCCTCGGCAGCGGCACCCTGTTCGCCCAGGCCCATCTGCTTCTGGGCGAGTCCTTCGCCTTCCTGGAGATGACCATCATCCCGGGCTACAAGGGTTATCTGCTGATGATCCTTCCGCCTGGCGGTTTCCTGGCCCTGGGCTTCCTGCTCGCCGGCAAGCGTGTACTCGACCGCCGCCGTACCGAACGGGCGGCCCGGCTCGTGGCCGAACCCAGCGTCGCTTGAGGAGTAACACCATGCAAATCTCAGTCGCCTATTCGGAACCCGCCCAACAGATCTGGCTGCGCATCGAGGTGCCCGAGGACAGCACCGTCGAGCAGGCCATCATCCGGTCCGGCATCCTGCGCCAGTTTCCCGACATCGACCTGACCGAGCAGAAGGTCGGCATCTTCGGCAAGCTGGCCAAGCTGGACGCCGCCCTGCAGGCCGGAGACCGGATCGAGATCTACCGCAGCATCACCGCCGATCCCAAGACCACCCCACGTCGCCAGATGGCCGAAGAGGATGACGACGATTAAGCGTTGACCAGGTCGCCCAGTATGGAGCGGCCGTCGCGCACCGCCTCGGCAATCTGGCCCAGTGTCTGCTCCTTGAGCACGGCAAACATGCCCTCCTTCACCGGCTTCCATTCGCAGTGCATCACGCAGGCCGAGTCGTCGGCGCACTCCTTGAAGCCGAGCAGGCATTCGCGAGTGTGGCGTTCGCCGTTGATCGCTTCGATGAGTTCAAAAATGGACATCCCCTCAGCCTTTTCCAGCAGCCAGTAGCCGCCGGTCCGGCCCCGGCTGGCGCCGACCAGACCCAGCTTGGCGCATTGCTGCATCAGCTTGCTCAGGTAGGGATAGGGAATATTCAGGGTATCGGCCAGGTCTCGGCACATGGACGCCTTGTCCCTTGATTGCATGGCAAGTAACACCAGGGCCTGGATCGCATATTGATTGCCGCGGGTAAAAAGCATGGCGTTGATCCGTTACTGTAGACTGCCATTTACTAGCACGAAACATGCCATTCTGGATGGCAATGTCTGAAAAAAGGTGGAGTTGGTCGATAAGCCGGGTTCTGTCGTGGACAGCCATTCATCTGGGACGACGGTCGCCCGTCGCCTCGTGCAGCCTACCCGCAGGCTCAGCGGGCCGCTTCAACGCCTGCCTATTTGGCTTTGCTCCGGGTGGGGTTTAACGTGCCGTTCCTGTTGCCAGGGACGCGGTGAGCTCTTACCTCGCCATTTCAACCTTACCTGATCCCCGCCCCCCGAAAGGGACGCCCCCGTCGGGGTCACCCCCTTCGGGATGGACTTTGCCGTCTTGCGACGTCAAAGTCCGGGCCATCGGCGGTGTATTTTCTGTGCCACTTTCCGTCGCCTCGCGGCGCCCAGGAGTTACCTGGCACCCTGCCCTATGGAGCCCGGACTTTCCTCTGTGCGAGCACAGCGGCTGTCTGACCAACTCCGCCGCGAAGTCTACACGATCTCCAGGCCGGCAGGGCCCGCATCCTTGAACGGATCGCCGCCCTGCAGTTTGAGCATCAGGCGCAGGTCGTTGGGCGAGTCGGCGTAGCGCAGAGCAACTTCCGGCTCGATCTGGCCGGAAACGCAGAGATCGAACAGCGACTGGTCGAAGGTCTGCATGCCGAGGTCGCGCGACTTGGCCATGATCGGCTTGATCTCGTGCACCTCGCCCTTGAGGACGAGGTCGGAGATCAGTGGCGTGCAGATCATGATCTCGACCGCCGGCACCCGGCCGCCGCCGATCCTCGGGATCAGACGCTGCGAGATGATCGCCTTGAGGTTGAGCGACAGGTCCATCAGCAATTGTGAACGACGGTCCATGGGGAAGAAGTTGATGATCCGGTCGAGCGCCTGGTTGGCGTTGTTGGCGTGCAGGGTGGCCAGGCAGAGATGACCGGTCTCGGCGAAGGCGATGCCGTAGTCCATGCCGTCGCGGTCGCGGATCTCGCCGATCAGGATCACATCCGGGGCCTGGCGCAGGGTGTTCTTGAGGGCGGCAAACCAGTTGTCGGTGTCGACCCCGACCTCGCGCTGCATGACCAGACAGCCGTCGTGCGGATGGACGTATTCGATCGGGTCCTCGATGGTGATGATGTGGCCGCGCGTGTTGTGGTTGCGGTAGCCGATCATGGCCGCCAGCGTGGTCGACTTGCCCGAACTGGTGGCGCCAACCATGAGCACCAGGCCGCGCTTCTCCATGACGATGTCGTACAGCGAGGTCGGGATGTTGAGATCCTCCAGCTTGGGAATCTCCATGGTGATCACCCGCGCCACCAGGCCGACCGAACCACGCTGGACATAGGCGTTCATCCGGAAACGGCCAATACTGGACAGGCTGAGGGCGAAGTTGCATTCCTTGGTCTCGCGGAACTCGGCGCGCTGTTTCTCGTTCATCACCGCAGAGACGATCTCTTCACATTGTTCGCGGCTGATCGGCTTGCTGCCGACCGGGGTCATCTCGCCATGTATCTTGAAGGATGGCGGGGCGCCGACGGTGATGAACAGGTCGGAACCATCCTTCTCGACGAGCAACTTGAGCAGGTCGACGACGTACTTGAAATAGGGACTTTCATCTTGTTGCTGTGCCATCCTCGGCCTCCATTATTTTCCAGTGCATGGTCTCGCCAGCCCGTAGCGGCACCAGCTTGCCGGCCCCGAAACCAAGTTCGGTCGGCACCTGCCACGGCTCCCTGACCAGAGTAATCTTACCCGGGTTGTGTGGCAGACCATAGAAATCTGCGCCATAGCAACTGGCAAAGCCCTCCAGCCGGTCCAGCGCTCCGGCCGCCTCGAAGGCCTCGGCATACAGTTCGATGGCGGCGTGGGCGGTATAGATGCCGGCGCAGCCGCAGCCGCACTCCTTGGCCGACTGGGCGTGCGGTGCGCTGTCGGTGCCGAGGAAGAACTTCGGGTTGCCCGAGATGGCGGCCTCGACCAGAGCCTGGCGGTGCTGCTCGCGCTTGAGCACCGGCAGGCAATAATAGTGCGGCCGGATGCCGCCCTTGAACATGGCGTTGCGGTTGTAGAGCAGGTGATGCGCGGTCAGGGTGGCGGCCACATTGGCACCGGCCGTGCGCACGAACTCGATACCCTGCCGCGTGGTGGTGTGCTCCAGGACCAGTTTCAGCCTGGGGAAGCGCACCAGCAGGGGCGCCAGCACCCGGTCGATGAACACCGCCTCGCGGTCGAACACGTCGACCTCAGGGTCGGTCGCTTCGCCGTGCACCAGCAGGGGCACGCCGCATTCTTCCATTGCGGCGATGGCTGGCCAGGCCTTCTCGACCCGGCTGACGCCAAAGTCGGAATTGGTGGTCGCCCCGGCGGGGTAGTACTTCACGGCGTGGACGAAGCCACTGGCGCGCACCTTGGCGATCTCCTCGGCCGAGGTGTTGTCGGTCAGGTAGAGCGTCATCAGCGGTTCAAACGCCGTGCCGGCGGGCAATGCGGCCAGGATGCGGTCGCGGTAGGCGGCGGCCTCGTCCACGCTGCGCACCGGCGGCTTCAAGTTGGGCATGACGATGGCGCGAGCAAACTGGCGCGCGGTGTCCGCCACCACGGCGGCAAGTGCCTCGCCATCGCGCAGATGCAGGTGCCAGTCGTCGGGCTGGATGAGGGTCAGGATCTGGCTCATTCCGGTCTATCCGATTTCAGTTGCTGGGCAAAATCATACAGGGCATTTTTCTTCGTGCCGGTGATCCGGGCCGCCAGACGGGCGGCCTGGCTGGCCGGCAGGTCCTCGATCAGTATCTCCAGCACGCGCCGGGCTTCTTCCAGGCCGGCATCGGTCTCGGCCGGACAACCCGACACGATAAGGACGAACTCGCCGCGCTGACGGTTGTCGTCGCCCTGCAGCCAGTCGAGCGCCTCGGCCAGCGCGCAGTCGTGGAACTCCTCGAAGCGTTTGGTCAGTTCGCGGGCGATGAACAGTCGCCGCTCGCCACCCAGCGCGGTGGCCAGGTCGGCCACGGTATCCAGGATGCGGTGCGGCGATTCGTAGAACAGCAGACCCTGCGGCAAGCCAGCCAGGGTGGCCAGTACGCGCCGGCGTTCGCCGGCCTTGTGCGGCAGGAAGCCATGGAACAGCCAGCGCCCCTCCGCCAGTCCGGCCGCCGACAAGGCCGTGGCAGCCGCACTGGCGCCTGGCAGCGGTACCACGGTGAGCCCGGCCTCGCGTACCGCCCTCACCACCACGGCACCTGGGTCGGAGATGCCCGGTGTGCCGGCGTCGCTGACCAGAGCGACCGAGCGGCCTTGGCGCAGTTGATCCACCAGGGCCGCCGCCGCCGTGCGTTCGTTGTGTTCATGGCAGGCGAACAGCTTGGCCGAGATGCCATACGCCGACAGCAGTCCGCCGCTGACTCGGGTATCCTCGGCGGCCACCAGATCAACCGTCTTCAGGATGTCCAATGCTCGTAGGGTGATGTCGCGCAGATTGCCGATCGGCGTCGCGACGATATACAGGGTGCCTGGCTGGGCACGGAATTCACTGGCTTGCATGGACTTCGGCTTAGGTTTAGCGTGTTCCCAGTTTAGAGCCAATTTCAAATGGCAGGGGGCCGGCATGGAGCGTGGCAAAGCGGCCGAGGAGGAGGCGGCAGCCTATCTATCGAAACAGGGCTTGCATCTGGTCGAGCGCAACTGGCGCTGCAAGGGCGGCGAGATCGATCTGATCATGCGCGACGGCGCCGACCTGGTCTTCGTCGAGGTGCGCGCACGCAAGAATGATCGTTTCGGCGGCGCCGCCGCCAGCATTACCGCAACCAAGCAAGGACGCCTTGTTCACGCCGCCCGGCTTTACCTGGCCGGTCTCGCCAGCCCGCCCCCCTGCCGCTTTGATGCCGTACTGCTTGAGGGCGATCGGCTGGCATGGCTCAAGAATGCCTTCGGGGAAACCGGTTAAAATCCCTATCACCATGGATCTCACCGAGTACATCCACCAGTCCTTCGTCGACAGCGCCCAGACCATACTGGAAGCCGCCGAGCCCCTGGCCGAACCGATCGCCCTGGCCGCCGGACATATGGTTCAGGCCCTGCTGAACGACGGCAAGATACTCGCCTGCGGCAACGGCGGTTCGGCCGCCGACGCCCATCTGTTCGCCTCCACCATGATCAACCGGTTCGAACGGGAACGCCCCGGCCTGGCGGCGATCTCCCTGACCAGCGCCACCGCAACGCTGACCTCGATCGCCAACGACTACGATTTCGGCCTGGTGTTCGCGCGCCAGGTGGCGGCCCTGGGCGGTCCCGGCGATGTCCTGCTGGCCATCTCCACCAGCGGCTCTTCACGCAACGTCCTCGAAGCAGTGCGGGTCGCCCACGAGAAAGAGATCTCCGTGGTAGCGCTGACCGGCCGCGACGGCGGCGATCTGGCCGAAATGCTGAATGAAGAAGACGTTCTTATCTGCGTGCCGGCTGAGACCACCGCCCGCATCCGAGAAACCCATCTGCTCGCCATCCATTGTCTGTGCGACAGTATCGACAACCTGCTACTGGGGACCTGAAAATGCGCCTGACTCCTTCCTTTTTGCTGCTTGGCCTGATCTCGATCACCACCTTGCCGGGTTGTGCCGTCGTTGCCGGCGGTGCCGCCGCCACTGGCGTGCTGATGGCCGAAGACCGCCGCACCGCCAGCACCTACCTCATGGATGAGGAGATCGAACTCAAGGCCGCCAGCCGGGCGCGCGAGCAGCCGATCGAAGGCGTCCATGCCAGCTTCACCAGCTTCAACCGTCGCCTGCTGATCACCGGCGAGGTGCCCACCGAAGCAATCAAGACCCAGATCGCCGACGTGGTACGTGGCGTGGCCAATGTCCGCGAGGTTACCAACGAGCTGGCCATCGCCGTCCCCACCAGCCTGACCTCGCGCACCGGCGACGGTTACACCACCGCCAAGATCAAGTCTCGTTTTCTCGATGACAAGCGCTTTGCCGCCCTGCACGTAAAGGTGGTCACTGAAAACGGCGTGGCTTATCTGATGGGCCTGGTCAAGCGTGCGGAAGGCAATGCGGCGGCCGAGATCGCCGCCAAGACTTCCGGAGTGCGGCGGGTAGTCAAGGTGTTTGAATATATCGATTGAACCTGGCGGAGCATGATGCAGGGGATGTTCAAAATCGTTCTATAGGGAGAATCCTATGATCTGGCTGTTGATCATCATCATTGTTGGCTTGGCGGTTGCTGTGGGCTACTTGTTGCTGTCGCGGCAGCGCAATGACCCGCCGCATGCCACCATCACTCATGCCGCCAGCGCACATACCAGCAGCGAACATGCCGCCAGCGCCCGTCCGGCACCGAGTGACCGGCGTTATTGGGGTAAGCAATTCATTGTCCTCGAGGCAGACCAAGCCTGCCCTGAAGCACGTGCCCTGCATGGACACTGCTTCGCCTATGGCAAGGCCCCCCCCGTGCCCCTCAAAGGCTGTGGGAACACCGGCTGTACCTGCCATTTCAGGGATCTCGACGAGCGGCGTAGCGGCCAGGAACGCCGGACTGGCCAGGAACGGCGGGAACAGGTGCGCTTTGAGGAATTAAAGGAGCGGCGTGTCGGCAAGGATCGCCGCGGCGACCATTATGACTGGCGATTCACCGCATGAAGTATAAGGACCTGCGCGATTTCATCGGTCAACTTGAGGCCAGAGGCGAGTTGAGGCGGATCTCGGTCGAGGTCGATCCCCGCCTGGAGATGACCGAGATCAGCGATCGTGTCCTGCGCGCAGGCGGCCCCGCCCTGCTGTTCGAGCGGCCCAAGGGCCACTCGATGCCGGTGCTGGCCAACCTGTTCGGCACGGTAAAGCGGGTGGCGCTGGGCATGGGGGAGGAAGAACCGGCCAGGCTGCGCGAGATCGGCCAATTGCTCGCCTACCTGAAGGAGCCCGAACCACCCAAGGGCCTGCGCGATGCCTGGGAAAAATGGCCGGTCTTGAAACAGGTGCTCAACATGGCGCCGAAGGCTGTGCGCTCGCCGCCCTGCCAGGAAATCGTCTGGGAGGGCAAGGACGTCGACCTGTCACGCCTGCCGATCCAGACCTGCTGGCCGGGCGATATAGGGCCGCTGATCACCTGGGGTCTGGTCATCACCAAGGGGCCGCGCAAGCCGCGCCAGAACCTGGGCATCTACCGCCAGCAGGTGATCGGCCCGAACAAGGTGATCATGCGCTGGCTGGCCCATCGCGGCGGCGCGCTCGACTTCCGCGACTTCCAGCAGACCAACCCGGGCCAGCCGTTCCCGCTCTGCGTCGCCATCGGCGCCGACCCGGCCACCATCCTGGGCGCGGTCACCCCGGTGCCGGACTCGCTATCCGAATATCAGTTCGCCGGCCTGTTGCGCGGCGCCAAGACCGAGGTCGCCAAGGCTCTCGGCAACGACCTCAACGTCCCGGCCTCGGCCGAGATCGTCCTGGAAGGCGTCATTCATCCCGGCGAGACCGCGCTGGAAGGCCCCTACGGCGACCACACCGGCTACTACAACGAGCAGGAAACCTTCCCGGTCTTCACGGTCGAACGCGTCACGATGCGGCGCGACCCGATCTACCACAGCACCTACACCGGCAAGCCGCCGGACGAGCCGGCCGTGCTGGGCGAGGCCCTCAACGAGGTGTTCGTGCCCTTGCTGCAGAAGCAGTTTCCCGAGATCACCGACTTTTACCTGCCGCCCGAAGGTTGCAGCTACCGTCTGGCCGTGGTCAGCATGAAGAAGCAGTACCCCGGCCACGCCAAGCGGGTGATGTTCGGGGTCTGGTCCTTCCTGCGCCAGTTCATGTATACCAAGTACATCCTGGTCACCGACGACGACATCAACGTGCGCGACTGGAAGGAAGTGGTCTGGGCCCTGACCACCCGGGTCGACCCGGCCCGGGACGCCCTGATCGTCGAAAGCACTCCGATCGACTACCTGGATTTCGCCAGCCCGGTGTCCGGGCTCGGCTCCAAGATGGGCATCGACGCCACCAACAAATGGCCGGGCGAGACCACCCGGGAATGGGGTACGCCGATCGCCATGGATCCGGCCGTAAAGCAGCGAGTGGATGCCATCTGGTCTCAGCTCGGGCTTTGACTTCATGATCGAACTGCAGCACCTGGAACGCTTTTCACCGCTGGATACGCTGTCCGGCGATGGCCTGCGTCTGGCGGCGGCGGCCATCACCGAACGCAGGCTGGCGCCGGGAGAGGTCCTGTTCAGCAAGGGTGAACAGGACAACCTGACCTTCTTCCTGCTCGGCGGCGTCATTTCACTGCATTCCGATGCCACCTCCCGACCCCTGTTCATCAGGGCCGGCAGCGATTTCGCGCTGATGCCGCTATCCCGTCTGAAGCCGAGACGCTATACCGCCATAGCCGATACGGTCTCCACCGTCGCGGCAATCGAGGAGGAACTGCTCAATAACCTATTGGCAAAGGATCAGGCCGGCACCTACGAAGTCACCGAGATCGAGGTCGAGGACCCGGCCTGGATGTTCCGGCTGATGAACAACCCGGCCTATGCCAAGGTGACGGCCAGCAATTTCGCCGCCCTTTTCTCCCGGCTGGAAGACTTCAAGACCAAGGATGGCCAGACCATCGTCCAGCAGGGCGAAGTGAGCGACTACTACTACATCATCCGAAAAGGCCAGGCCCAGCTTTGGTGTTCACTGGGCGGCGACCCACCCATCCTGATCGGTATGCTGGTCGAAGGCGACGCCTTCGGTGAAGAATCCCTGATTACCGGCGAGCCGATGAATGCGACCATCGTCATGGTGGGTGACGGCCTGCTCATGCGTCTGTCCCGGAGCGATTTCGATAGCCTGCTCAAGCGCGCGCTCGCCGACTGGATGGCCGCCTGATCGCACCGCCCCGGCCTGACCATGACACGGCTGGTTTCAAATCGGGCAATAGTTGAATATAATGCTCGGGTATATTCGAATAGGAGCACCATCATGTCTGCCGAACTGTATGCAGCCGCCCAGGGCGGCAATGCCGGCGCCGTCCGCCAATTGCTGGCCGCCGGCGCCAATCCCGACTGGGCCGACGAAACCGGCGCGACCCCGCTCATGGCCGCCGCCGCCGCAGGCCATCTTGATGCCGTAGAGGCGCTTCTGGAGGCTGGCGCAGAGGTCGACGCCACCGATGCCAACGGCTGGACCGCGCTATTCAAGGCCGTCTACAACCACGAACTGGATACCGGCTTCGCGGGTGTTGCCAAGACACTGATCGATGCCGGCGCCAATGCCAACGCGACTATCCATTTCGGTATCACGCCGCTGATGCTGGCCGCCGGTGGCGGCGAGGGCGCGGTATGCGAAGTGCTGCTGGCAGCGGGCGCCGACCCGAATGCCGTCAACGAGGCCGGCCGCACCGCCCTGCAGATGGCCAAGGAGCGCCACTGGGTCGATGTCATCAACCTGCTGCATGAGGCCACCGGCTATGTGCCCGAGGCCGGCGGCAGTTGTTCCACCGGCGCCGGTCATAGCGGTCCCAGCGAAGCGCAAGTGGTGAACTTCATGAAGCGTCCGATGCACTGAGACGCCTCCTGGAACGAAAAACGCCGCGTCCGCGGCGTTTTTTTATTGCTGGCGCTGATGATTCCGGGTCAGATCGATTCGGCGCTGTAAACCACGCTCATGGTATGGCTTTCGCCGGCCGGCACCGACACCACGTTGTCCAGGGCATTGCCGCTCTCCACGCACACCATCTCCCGCCAGCCGCCCTGGTTGTGCCTGCCGGGGCCGAAGTCGGCCATCTTCTCGGCCTTTTCCAGCCAAGGGGTCCAGACCACCGTCGACCGGCTGCCGGTCTTGGCGATGCGGATGCGGCGCTTGAGGTCCGGGTCCTCGATCACGCATTCCGATTCGGTGTCGACGTAGACCCGGTCGACCTCGCCGGAAAAGGCAATCGCGCCGGACTGTTGCTTGCGCAGGCCACCGTCGACCTTGTCGACATAGCTGCTGCCGTCCAGACCGGAGACCCTGGCGGTGCCGATGTCGCCGATGCGCAGATAAGTATGCAGGGCCTCGCCGATTTCGACCGCTTCGGTGTCGAGGTTGCTGGTCACCAGATCGACCCGCAAGGTGGCGCCTACCGTGGCAATCAGTTCGGCCCGGCAGGCCTTGGCGAACTGGGCATGCGTCTGGTCGTTGGGCATTAGCATCAACCGGACCTGGGTATCGCCGTTGGCCAGGGTCTCGCTGCCGGTGACCTGCCACATCACGGTGCGGGCAAAACCGTGGCCGGGAAAGGCCTTCTCGGTGGCATGGGGGCCGAACCAGGGCCAGCAGACCGGCACCCCGCCGCGGATCGACTTTCCGGGGCCGTACTTTGCCGCCTCCGATACCCACACCACCGCTTCCGCCTGCGCCTTGGGCCGCCAGGTCACGATATGGGCACCCTGAAGACAGATCGTGGCGACACCGCCGGCATTGTCGATCTCGGCAAAGACCAGGCCGCCGGCGCCTTCGACAAATTTCAGGGTGGGCAGGCCAAGGCGGCTGTTGAGATCGACGAGATTCATAGTGCGGACTCCAGATGGGTTAATCGAATCGGATTCAGATGCTGACCATCACGATCCAGTTGGCGGCGATCATGACCAGACAGAGGAGGCCGTAGACGCGACCCGCCGCGGCATCAGCCAGCTTGACCTTGAAAACGTAGTACAGCACCGAGGCAATGACGTTGAAAGGCAGCCAGATAAGGGTCTTGTACCAGATCCCCAGGCTGGCGTCGCCGGTATTGCCCAGCATGCCATAGACGAACAGCAGGTTGACCGCGATGGCGGCGAACAGGAAACCACGCCAGTTGCGAAAGCGCGCCAGTGGATCCGGGTCGGCCTGCTCCAACACGGGCTCGCCTGTGTTGTTAGCGCTCACTTACGCTCGACCTGACTGACGTCGCGTACGGCACCATAGGCCGCCGATGTGGTCATCGCCGCGTAGGCGCGCAGTGCCATCGACACCGGGCGGTCACGGCCAACCGGCTGCCAGGCCTCCTTGCCCTTGGCCTCCATGGCGGCCCGGCGCCGGACCAGTTCGTCGTCGCTCACGGCAATGCGGATGGTTCGATTGGGAATGTCGATCTCGATGCGGTCGCCCTCCTCGACCAAGCCGATGTTGCCGCCCTCGGCCGCTTCCGGGGAGGCGTGGCCGATACTCAGGCCGGAAGTGCCGCCGGAGAAACGACCGTCGGTGACCAACGCGCAGACCTTGCCGAGCCCTTTCGATTTCAGATAGCTGGTCGGATAGAGCATCTCCTGCATGCCGGGGCCGCCGCGCGGCCCCTCGTAACGGATGATGACCACGTCGCCGGCCTGGATCCGGTCGGCCAGGATGGCTTCCACCGCCGCGTCCTGGCTCTCGAACACCCGGGCCGGGCCGCTGAACTTGAGGCTGCCGGCATCGACGCCGGCCGTCTTGACGATGCAGCCGTCCAGGGCCAGGTTGCCGTACAGCACGGCCAGACCGCCGTCCTGGGAATAGGCGTGGGCCTTGTCGCGCAGGCAGCCATGGGAACGGTCCAGGTCCAGTTCGGGATAGCGGCGATCCTGGCTGAACGCCACCTGGGTCGGCACCCCACCCGGAGCGGCCTTGTAGAAATCGAACACCGACACGTCATGGGCGCGGATCACGTCCCAGACATGGATCGCCTCGCCGATGCTGCGGCTGTGCACGGTAGGCACGTCGCGGTGGATCAGCCCGGCCCGGTCCAACTCGCCCAGGATGGCCATGACGCCGCCGGCACGGTGGACGTCCTCCATGTGGTACTGCTGGGTGCTCGGCGCCACCTTGGCCAGGTGTGGCACCTTGTGCGACAGGCGGTCGATATCCTTCATGGTGAAGTTCACCCCCGCCTCCTGGGCAGCGGCGAGCAGGTGCAACACGGTGTTGGTGGAGCCGCCCATGGCGATGTCCAGGGCCATGGCATTCTCGAAGGCATCGAAGGTGGCGATGGCGCGCGGCAGGGCCGTGGCGTCGTCCTTCTCGTAATAGCGCTTGGCCAGGTCGACCGCGAGCCGGCCGGCACGCAGGAACAACTGCTTGCGGTCGGCATGGGTGGCAAGCAGGGAACCGTTGCCCGGCAGCGAGAGACCCAGCGCCTCGGTCAGGCAATTCATCGAATTGGCGGTGAACATGCCGGAGCAGGAGCCGCAGGTCGGGCAGGCCGAACGCTCGACGGCGGCCACCTCCTCGTCGGAACAGTGGCTGTCGGCCGCCTGCACCATGGCATCGACCAGATCGAGCATCACGGTCTTGCCCTGCCAGGTGACCTTGCCGGCCTCCATGGGGCCGCCGGAGACGAATACGGTCGGTATATTCAGGCGCAACGACGCCATCAGCATGCCCGGGGTGATCTTGTCGCAGTTGGAGATACACACCAGGGCATCGGCGCAATGGGCGTTGCACATGTACTCGACGCTGTCGGCGATCAGGTCGCGCGAAGGCAGCGAATAGAGCATGCCGCCATGGCCCATGGCGATGCCGTCGTCGATGGCGATGGTGTTGAATTCCTTGGCGACGCCGCCCGCCGCCTCGATCTCCCGCGCCACCAGCTGGCCCATATCCTTCAGGTGGACATGGCCGGGTACGAACTGGGTGAACGAGTTGGCAACGGCGATGATCGGTTTGTCGAAATCGCCTTCCTTCATACCGGTAGCCCGCCAGAGGGCGCGGGCGCCAGCCATGTTGCGGCCATGAGTCGTGGTGCGGGAGCGGTATTGCGGCATTTCTGTCACCTTGCTGGGTCTATAATTCCGCTCATTTTAACCCCGACGGACACTTCACGCGGCAACCCTTCGGGACGGGGTTTTTCGGACGGCCTACGGCATGGCGCCGAGCATCCCGCCCAGCAAAATCCACGTCACGCCCGCGCAGGATCCATTCAGAGGCTTATCAATGCTGGTTCACCCCCAATTCGATCCGATCGCCCTAAACCTGGGACCCCTTGCGGTCCGCTGGTACGGCCTGATGTACGTCGCCGCCTTCATCGCCTTCATCGTCCTCGGCCGCATCCATGCCAAACGCCGGCCTGACATGGGCTGGAACAAGGACATGATCGACGACCTGCTGTTCTTCGGCATCATGGGCGTGGTCATCGGCGGCCGCCTGGGTGAAATCCTGTTCTATCAGCCCGGCTATTACCTCAGCCATCCGCTTGAGATCTTCGCGGTCTGGAAAGGCGGCATGAGCTTCCACGGCGGCTTTCTGGGTGTCCTGGTGGCGCTGTACTGGTTTGCCCGCAAGACCGGCCGGACCTTTTTCCAGATCAGCGACTTCGTCGCCCCGCTGGTCCCCATCGGGCTGATGTTCGGCCGCATCGGCAATTTCATCAACGGCGAACTTTGGGGCCGCCCGACTGATCCCGGATTGCCCTGGGCGATGATCTTCCCCTACGTCGACAACCTGCCCCGCCACCCCTCGCAGCTCTACCAGGCCGCCGGAGAAGGCCTGCTGCTGTTTGCCCTATTGTGGTTCTATTCCGCCTGGCCGCGGGCTGTCGGCAAGGTCTCGGCCCTGTTCCTGATCGGCTACGGCGCCCTGCGCTTTGCCGCCGAGTTCTTCCGCAACCCCGACCCCGGCATTTTCAGCGGCCTGCCACTCGATCTGAGCACAGCGCAATGGCTGTGCGTGCCGATGATCCTGGCCGGCATGTGGCTATTCCTTCGTCACAATCGTTGAGATTTTTCCCGTCCAGCGGTTTTTTTGCTATATTTCGCCGCCCAAGGGCCGATAGCTCAGCTGGGAGAGCGCTGCGTTCGCAATGCAGAGGTCGGGAGTTCGATCCTCCTTCGGTCCACCAACCATAAATGCGCTGTTTCGACGGCGTGACTCAAGCCATAAGCCCGACAATCAGTCGGGCTTTTTTTGCCGACCCGACTTCGCGTCCTTGCCGGGTCAGCGTACTCCGCGCCCGTCTCCC
>JBAZLW010000020.1:0-17390 GCA_041650095.1 Hydrogenophilaceae bacterium
GTGTTATCGGCACCCCGACCTCGTGGATGGCGCGGCCGTAGGCGTTGCTGTTGACCGTGGTCGGGGTGCCGATAACACCGATGCGGCGAGTCCGGGTCGCGGCCAGGGCATTCAGTGCGCCGGCCTCGATGACGTCGAGCACCGGTACCGGGGATAGATCGTGCACCACCTGGGAGGCCACCGCGGCCATGGTGTTGCAGGCCACGATCAGCAGCTTGACCTGCTTTTCCAGCAGGAACTCGGCGATCTGGGTGGTGTAGTGGGCGATGGTCTCGACCGACTTGACGCCATAGGGCACCCGCGCGGTATCGCCGAAATAGTGGATCGACTCGAACGGCAGGCGCTCCATCAGGGCGCGCACCACGGTCAGGCCGCCGACGCCGGAGTCGAATACGCCGATGGGATTGGCTGCATTGGGGTTCATGTCGGGTCCGGTGAAATCGCTGTCGCCATTGTATCGAATTGGCCGAGTGCCCAAGCCACATGCTCGCGCACCAGGGCGGAAGAGTGGTCGCGCCGGCTCAACAGAACCTGCCGGTTCGCCTTAGTGCGCGGCGCGTTGCCGAGCGCCACGGCGATGTTGCGCAGCCAGCGCTCATGGCCGATCCGGCGGATCGGCGAGCCGGCCAGGCGGTCGTCGAACTCCTGCTCGGTCCAGGTGAACAGACTGGCCAGCGGACTTTGGTCGAGACCGTTACGGGTTCCGAAATCGGGGATTTCTGACGGCTGTGCGAAACGATTCCAGGGGCAGACGAGCTGGCAGTCGTCGCAACCGTAGATGCGGGTGCCCATCAGGGGGCGCAGGGCTTCGGGGATGGCGCCGGGATGCTCGATGGTGAGGTAGGAAATGCAGCGCCGGGCGTCGAGCACATAGGGCGCCACGAAGGCCGCGGTCGGACAGACGTCCAGGCAGGCCGTGCAGCGCCCGCAATGTTCCCGCTCCGGCGCGTCGGCCGGCAGGGCCAGGTCGGTATACAACTCGCCAAGGAAGTACCAGGAGCCCGAGCGCGACAGCAGCAGGGTGTGCTTGCCGCGCCAGCCAAGACCGGCCAGGCGGGCCAGTTCCACCTCCATCACCGGGGCGCTGTCGGCGAAGGCCCGGTAGGTGTAGGGACCTATCTCTGTTTCGATCCGTTCGGCCAGCTTCTGCAACCGGTTGCGCATGACCTTGTGATAGTCGCGGCCGAGGGCATAGCGCGAGATGACGGCGGTTTCCGGCCCCGGTTCCGGCAGTCCGGCCGGAGCGTAGTCCAGCCGCACGCTGATGATGGTGAGTGCGCCCGGCACCAGTTCGGCCGGCCGGCTCCGCTTATCGATGTTGCGCGCCATATAATCCATGTCGCCGTGGCAGCCCGATTCCAGCCAGCGCAGATAGGCCTCGCCGTCCAGCGGCTCGGCCGGTGCGAAGCCCACGGCGGTAAAACCCTGTTCCCGGCCCCATTGCCGGATTGCCTGTTTGAGCCTGATTGGAGACCAGTCGTGCGCCATGTTGACGATCATAGCCCGTTCTTGCCATTGTCGTTGCCGGACGAAGCGGCCACGCTGGCGCTGGGCGCCCGCCTGGCGGCCGTGGTGCGGCCGGGCATGACCGTCTGGCTGGTCGGCGACCTGGGTGCCGGCAAGACCACCCTCACGCGCAGCCTGTTGCGTGCCCTCGGTCATGGCGGCCGGGTGAAGAGTCCGACCTATACTCTGGTTGAAATTTATCCATTTTCGAGCTTTAATCTATATCACTTTGATTTGTATCGATTCGTTGACCCGGAAGAATGGGAAGAGGCCGGCTTTCGGGAGTATTTCAAGCCGGAATCGATCTGTCTGGTGGAATGGCCCGAAAAGGGGGGCGGGATTTTGCCCCGGCCGGATCTTGAAATTCGCCTGGAAATCGATGGCGAAGGCCGGTTGGCAAGGCTGTACGGCAGGACGGAGGAGGGTAGGCGATGCGTGGAAGATATTTCGGAGTCTGGTTCGGCCTGATCGCAGTACTGGTCTGGTGTCTGCCCGCCCAGGCCGCCACCACGATCAAGGCCGTGCGCCTATGGCCCTCGCCCGACTACACCCGCATCACCCTCGAATTTTCCAGGGCGCCCGAATTCAAGTACTTCACCCTGAGCAATCCCGATCGCCTGGTGGTGGACCTGCGCAATGTCGAATTGAACCCGCTGCTCCAGGCCATCGGTGAACAGGTCGGTCCGGGCGACACCGTGGTCTCGGCGGTGCGCACGGGCGTCTATCAGCCCGGCGTGATCCGCCTGGTGACCGAACTGAAGTCGCAGGCCAAGCCCAAGGTGTTCACCCTCGACCCCATGGGCAACTACGACCACCGACTGGTGATCGACCTCTACCCGTCTGGCCCGGCCACGGCGCCGGTCAGCGTCGAGAAACAGGTCGAGAACGCCATCGCCCAGGCCAACAGGCCGGCCGAGACGGAGGACCGGGGAGGCAAGGCGGACAAGACGGCCCTGGCCGAAAAACCGGCCGGCAAGCCGGACGTTGCGGCCAAGGCCGACAACGGAGTCAATGCCAAACAGCCAGCGGGTTCGAAGAGCCAGTACATCCGCCTGGTCACGGTGGCCATCGATGCCGGCCACGGCGGCGAGGATCCCGGCGCCCTGGGCGCCAACGGCAGCCGCGAAAAGGACATCACCCTGGCGGTGGCGCGCCGGCTCAAGGCGCATGTCGACAAGCAGGAAGGCATGCGCGCGGTGCTGATCCGGGACGGCGATTACTTCATTCCGCTGCATGAGCGGGTCAACAAGGCGCGCCGGAATCAGGCCGACCTGTTCGTTTCCATCCATGCCGATGCCTTCCTGAAATCGACCGCCCGGGGCTCATCGGTGTTCGCGCTGTCCGAGAAGGGCGCCACCTCCGCCGCCGCACGCTGGCTGGCCAAGCGCGAGAACGAGGCCGACCTGATCGGTGGCATCAACATCGACGTCAAGGACCCCTACCTGAAGAAGACCCTGATCAGCCTGTCCCAGGACGCCCAGATCCGCGACAGCCTGATCCTCGGCCGTGCCGTGCTCGACGAGTTGGGCGGGATCAACTCCCTGCACAAGGCCGAGGTCGAGCAGGCCGGGTTCGCGGTACTGAAGGCGCCGGACATGCCTTCCATCCTGGTCGAGACCGCCTTCATCTCCAACCCGGAGGAAGAAAAACGGCTGCTCGACGAGGACTATCAGGACAAGATGGCCGATGCCATCGTCTCCGGCATCAAGCGCTATTTCGACAACAACCCGCCGCTGGCACGCTCCAAGGTGGCGCAGAGCCTGTAGCAGCCAGGCTCGCGGCGGCATTGCAATCCGCCGTCAGGCTACTTACCATCGCCTAAATCATCCATTAGGCCGTACCCCGTGCTTCAGCAACAAATTCCCGTTTCCTCCCTAGGCAAACCCGTGCAGGATGCGGCCGACCACTTGGTGGAGGTCTCCGAAAGCAACCGCCTGCCAGTGGTCGAGGTGCTGGCTGAAATCGCCAGCAGCATGAGTTCCGACGCCAACGTCGGGCAGATGCTGACGCGCTTTCTCGAGATCATGATGCGCCTGTCCAAGGCCAAGGCCGGCGTGGCGCGGGTGCTCACCTCGGACGGCGGCCACCTGCGCATGGTCGGTTCCATGGGGCTGTCGCCGGCCTTGGTGGAGAAGGAACGCTACGTGCCGCTGGAATGCGGCATCTGCGGCCGCGCCACGCTCTCACAGAGTTCCCAGGTCGACAGTGTGATGGCGGTGTGCAGCAAGCAGGTGCGCCATCTCTACTTCGCCCAGCGTTGCAAGACCGTCTACGCCATCCCGCTGCGCCACAAGGGCAAGGTGCTGGGCGTGTACAACTTGTTCATGGATGGCGACGACACCCTGCCCGACGATGTCAACTACCTGTTCAACTCGATCAGCGAACACCTCGGCATGGCGCTGGAAAATGCCCGCCTTACTCGCGAGAACATGCGCATCTCGCTGATGAACGAACGCACCATGCTGGCCAATCAGATCCACGACTCCCTGGCCCAGACCCTGGCCTACGCCAAGATGCGCCTGACCGTGCTGAGCGAGGCGATGGTCGAAGGCAACCAGGACCAGGCCAATCGCTACCTCGGCGATGTCGAGGAGGCGGTCGACATGGCCTATTCGGAACTAAGGAACCTGATCAGCCAGTTCCGCGACCGCATCGACCCGCGCGGCCTGGTGCCGGCCTTGCAGGAGATGGTCGAGAGCTTCCGCAAGAAGGCCAACGCCGACGTCGACTTCCTCAACATCGCCCAGGATGTGATGCTGACCCCGGAAGAGGAAATCCAGGTCTTCCACATCATCCAGGAATCCCTCTACAACATCTGCAAGCACGCCCGGGCGCGCCATGTCATCGTCACCCTGGACCTCGAAGGCGGCCAGTACATCGTCAACGTCGCCGACGACGGCGTCGGCCTGATGAGCAGCAGCGTGGCCAGCGTCGGCAAGAGTTTTGGCCTCACCATCATGCGCGAGCGCACCGCCAAGCTGAACGGCAAGCTGTCCATCGAGAGCCGGCCGGCCGGCGGCACCACCGTACGCCTGACCTTCCCGGCCAAGCTGCCCAATCAGGAAGCCACGAAATGAGCCAGCCCCGACTTGTCCTGGTCGACGACCACACCCTGTTCCGCAAGGGCTTGGCCGAACTGCTGGAGCGCGACGGTCTGGTCAGCGTGGTCGCCATGACCGGCAACCCGGCCGATGTCCAGGACCTGCTGCACGAACACCAGCCGGACGTGCTCATTCTCGATCTCAACATGCCCGGCACCGACGGCATCAACCTGATGCAGGAGCTCAAGGCCGAGGGCTTCGCGTTGCCCATCCTCATCCTCACCGTCAGCGAGGCCGAGGAAGACCTCGCCCGCGCCCTGCGCTCGGGCGCCAATGGTTACCTGCTGAAGAGCATGGAACCGGACGAGGTGGTCGATGCCGTCCAGCGCGCGGTCAAGGGCGAGACCGTGGTCGCCCCGGCCATGACCGCCAAGCTGGTCAGCCTGCTCGACGCCAAGAACACCACCGAATCGGTGCTCGACAGCCTGACTCAGCGCGAGCGGGAAATCCTCTCGCACCTGGCCAAGGGCGAGAGCAACAAGGCCATTGCCCGCCAGCTTGAGATCAGTTACGACACCGTCAAGCTGCACGTCCGCCACATTCTGGCCAAGCTCAACCTGTCCTCGCGCGTCGAGGCGGCGGTATTCGTGGTCGAGCACAGGCTCGCGCCGGGGCTGGAGGCGGGCAAGAAAAACTGACTTTTTCGCAGTGTGGTTATTACTGCGTCAAGGTTCGATCGAGCCCTTTGGCCTGCCTCGGCCTGCTCGTTTCATGTCCTGGTGCGGCATTGTCGTGCCCCGTGGGCGTCCATTGCAGCAGGAAGCGATTCGCCCGGTCGGCATAGGCGAACAATTGGCGAAGCTCGGCCATCGTGGCCCGGAAGTTGGTCTCCATGTCCGGCGGCACACTCCGGATGGCGAACACCAGCCGGTCGGGCGGGCTGGCGCCGGGATCGCCATGGAGTTCATAGTGCAGGTGGGGGCCGGTGGCGAGTCCGGTCATGCCGACCTTTCCGATGACCTGGCCCTTGTCCACAGGGTCGCCGACTGCAAGGCCCGGCACATAGGCGCTCAGATGGCCGTAGCGGGTGGTGTAGCGGTCGAAATGGCGCACCTCGATCAGTTTGCCATAGCTGCCGCGCACACCGACGAAGGTGACCACGCCAGCCGCCGTGGCGCGCACCCCGGTACCGATGGCAGCGCCGTAGTCGGTGCCGCGATGGGCGCGCCATTCCTTCCGGATGGGGTGGTAGCGCAGGGCCGCCGGCAGCGAGGTGATGCGGCTGAATTCCAGCGGCGAGCGGCGGAAGGCCGAGACCAGGGCATCGCCGGACAGGGCCTTGAGCCAGGGCTCCCGGTCCGGGTCGGTCAGGCGCAGGGTCTTGTTGACGTCCAGTCCCTGGCCATCGAAGTAGGCCGGCGAGCCGGGTTCGACCGGGAACAGGAAGGCCTCCAGTCGCCTGTCCGGGGTGACGAAGCGGGCGGCCAGAATGCGGCCGGCCTCCGGCATGCCGCCGGGATAATACATTTCGTAGACCAGGGTACACAGATAGCCCCGGTTCAGGTCGCGGTGAAAGTCGATCTCCTCGGCGAACAGTTCGCTGAGCTGGAGGGCCAGTTTCTCGGGCAGCCCGACGGCGTCGGTGGCCGCGAACAGGGGCGACTGGTCGCCAGGCGCGGTTTCATTCTCCGTCGCGGTCTCGCTCAAGCCGAATGCCACGGCCTGGATGACCGGTCTGGCAGTCGGTATCGCCGCCTCGTCCGCGCTGACGTGGCCGGGCAGGGCCAGCAGGATCAGGCCGCACAGCCCGATCCGCGTCAGCAAGGATGTCAGGGGGCGGTAACCTTGGCGAGACGGCAAGTTGTGGCGTCCCGGTCGATCAAAGCCCGGCCAGCGTCTTGATGTGCGCGGCCACGCTACGCCCGAGCGAGTTGAGGTCGTAGCCGCCTTCCAGCACCGAGATCACGCGGTTGTCGGCGTACCGGGCGGCGATCTCCATGACGGTCTCGGTGATCCAGACGAAATCGGCCTCGACCAGGCCGAACTGGCCCATGTCGTCTTCGCGGTGGCTGTCGAAGCCGGCGGAGAAGAAGACCATTTCCGGCTTGAAGGCGTCCAGCGCGGGCAGGATGCGGGCCTCGAAGGCCTCGCGGTAGGCCTTGCCGCTGGTGTAGGCGGGCAGCGGTACATTGACGATGTGGTCGCTCACGGTTTCGGCGCCGCTGTAGGGATAGAAGGGGTGCTGGAAGGTGGAGCAAAACAGCACTCGCTCGTCGTCTTTGAAGATGTCCTCGGTGCCGTTGCCGTGATGGACATCGAAGTCGACGATGGCGACCCGGTCGAGGCCATGTTCAGCCATGGCATGGGCGGCGGCGACGGCGACGTTGTTGAAGATGCAGAAGCCGCCGGCCTGGTCGCGGGTGGCGTGATGGCCGGGCGGACGGATGGCGCAGAAGGCGTTCTGCACCTTGCCGGCCATGACCTTGTCGACCGCCCGGATGGCCGCGCCGGCGGCATGCAGGGCGGCACCCAGACTGTGTTCGTTCATCGCGGTATCGGGGTCGATGGCCCAGCGGCCACCGGTCGCCTTGGGGGCGTTTGCGAACACGCGGTCGATGTATTCGGGGTGGTGTACGCGGATGAGTTGTTCCCGCGTGGCGAGCGGCGGGTGATGGAAATGGTAGAGGTAATCGTATAGATGCGCGGCGTGCAGGCGGTCGTCGATGGCGGCCAGCCGGGCCGGAGCCTCCGGATGCCAGTCTGCAATGAGGTGCCTTGCACAGATGGGGTGGGTGATGAATGCGGTGTGCAAGGCTGTAGGCTCCGCCGTGAGGCCGTATCGATTGAGGTTACCAATATGCAATATAACGCCTTTCATGGCAGTGTCACGGCATAGGAACTACCATATAGCAACCTTGCGCGAGTCAAGCCTTTCCAGCTAGTCCAGACCACATACAAATACCATGAGCCAGCATTATCTATATCCCCTGTTCAATCCCCGTTCCGTGGCCGTATTTGGCGCGAGCACCCGTGAGGAATCGGTCGCCGGGGTCATCTTCCGCAACATGCTGGAGGCCGGCTTCAAGGGCCAGGTCTACCCGATCAACCCGAAGTACGAAACCCTGCTGGACCACAAGTGCTATGCCAGTGTGGCCGAACTGCCGGAGGCCCCTGACCTGGCCATCATCGCGACGCCGGCCCCGACGGTGGCGTCCATCCTGGATGCCTGCGGCAAGCGCGGTGTGCGCCATGCCGTGGTGCTCTCGGCCGGCTTCCGGGAGATGGGCCCGAAGGGTGTCGCGATGGAGGAAAACCTGGTCGCGGTTGCGCGCAAGCACGGCATCCGCTTCATCGGACCGAACTGTCTGGGCATCCAGCGGCCGGCCATCGGCCTCAATGCGACCTTCGCCCTGGGCAAGCCGGTCAAGGGCGATCTGGCCCTGGTATCGCAGTCCGGTGCCATCTGCACGGCCATGCTGGACTGGGCCGCCTCCAACGGCATCGGCTTCTCGGCGGTGGTGTCGAGCGGCGCCTCGGCCGACCTCGATTTCGGCGAGATACTCGATTATCTGGCCAACGATCCGTCCACACGCGGCATCCTGATGTATGTCGAGGGCATCCGCGATGCCCGCGGCTTCATGAGCGCGCTGCGCGCCGTGGCGCGCCTGAAGCCGGTGGTGCTGGTCAAGGTCGGCCGCCACGAGGCCGGCTCCAAGGCCGTGGCCTCGCATACCGGCGCCCTGGTCGGCGGCGACGATGTCTTCGATGCCCTGCTGCGGCGGGCTGGCGTGGTGCGGGTGAACACCATCCTGCAACTGTTCTCCTCGGCCCTGGCACTGTCGTCGCGGGTGCGTCCGGCCGGCAACCGCCTGGCCATCGTCACCAACGGCGGCGGGCCGGGCGTGATGGCCACCGACCGCGCGGTCGACCTGGGCGTGCGCATCGCCGACCTGTCGCCGCAGACCATAGACAAGCTCAACGTCGCCCTGCCGTTCAACTGGTCGCACGGCAATCCCATCGACGTCATCGGGGATGCCGGCGCCGAGCGCTACAAGGCCGCCATCGAGGCCTGCCTGGCCGACCGCGGCGTCGACGGCGTCCTAGTGATGCTGACCCCGCAGGCGATGACCAAGCCGACCGAGGTGGCCGAGGCGGTGGCGGCGGTGGCCAAGGCCTCCGACAAGCCGGTGCTGACCTGCTGGATGGGCGAGGACCAGGTCGGCGCCGGCCGGGTGGTGTTCCGCAATGCCGGCATCCCCTATTTCAAAACCCCGGAACCGGCCGTGGAGGTGTTCTCCTACATCTCCGCCTTCTATGAAAATCAGCGCCTGCTGATGCAGACGCCGGGCTCGCTGTCGCAGCAGGCCGAGCCGGATGTCGAGGGTGCGCGGCTGATCATCGAGGGCGCACTGGCCCAGGGCCGCCACCAGCTCAACGAGGTGGAATCCAAGGCCCTGCTGTGCGCCTTCCATATCCCGGTGGCGCAGACCCTGATCGCCCGCAACGCCACCGAGGCGATGCTGATGGCGCAGCAGATGGGGTTCCCGGTGGTCATGAAGATTAATTCGCCCGATATCAGCCACAAGTCCGACGTCGGCGGTGTCCGCCTCGGCCTGTCCAGCGGGCAGGCGGTGCGCGCGGCCTTCTCGGGCATGATGACCGAGGTGAAGAAGCACCAGCCGGAGGCGACCCTGGACGGCGTGGTGATCGAGCCCATGCTGTCGCGCTCCAATGCCCGCGAGGTGCTGGTCGGCACCATCAGCGACCCGGTGCTGGGTCCGGTGATTGCCTTCGGTTCCGGCGGCGTCGACGTCGAGGCCTACCAGGACCGGGCCGTGGCACTGCCGCCGCTGAACAGCTTCCTGGCCCGCGACCTGATCGGCCGTACCCGAGTCGCCCGGCTGCTGGGCGAGTATCGCGGCCGTGCCTCGGCTGACCTGCAGGCCCTGGAAAACGTCCTGTTGCGGGTGTCCGAGATGGTCTGCCAGTTGCCCTGGCTGTCCGAGCTGGATATCAATCCTTTGCTGGTGGACGAAAACGGCGCCATGGCGGCGGATGCCCGCATCACCATCGTGTCGCGCCCGCCGACCCGGGACAAGTATGGCCACATGGCGATCCACCCCTATCCGGTGCATCTGGTCACCCAGTGGCAGTTGCCCAACGGCATCGACGTGACCATCCGGCCGATTCGTCCGGAAGATGCCGAGATGACTCAGACCTTCGTGCGCGGCCTGTCGGAGGAGACCAAGTACTTCCGCTACATGGATGCCGTGCAGGAACTCTCCCACGCCATGCTGGTGCGCCTGACCCAGATCGACTACGACCGCGAGATGGCCTTGCTGGCGGTGGCCGACGTGGACGGCACCCAAGTCGAGGTCGGCGTGGCCCGCTACGCCAGCAACCCGGACCAGGTCTCCTGCGAGTTCGCCGTCGTGGTCGACGACGACTGGCAGCACCAGGGCATTGCCCACAAGTTGATGGACGTGCTGATGGACGTGGCCCGTTCCAAGGGCTTGCGCAGCATGGAGGGCGAGGTGCTGAAGCGCAACCAGAGCATGCTGAAGCTGGCGGCCAGCCTGGGCTTCCGCATCGAGCCGCATCCGGAGGACGACAGCATCAAGTGGGTTAGCCGGATGCTGTAAAAGCGAAGGGGCGCGGCTTGCGCCGCGCCCCTTCGTCAGCCGGTTGGCAGGTGCTTACATATGCGCCGGCTGGTCCAGCGGCGTGTGCCAGTGGTCATCCTCGGCCGGCTCCGGGTGGAACCAGTTCAACTTCTCATGCAGGCTGACCACGCTGCCAATGATGATCAATGTCGGCGGCTTCAATTCGGCTTGCGAAGCCAGGGCCGGCAGGGTGTCCAGGGTCCCGGTGACGGTCTTCTGGTTGATCGTGGTGCCCTGCTGGACGATGGCGGCCGGCGTGCTGGCGGGCATGCCGTGTTTCTTCATCTCGTCGCACAGCGTCACCAGGCCTTTCAGACCCATGTAGATGACGATGGTCTGACGCGGTCGGCAGAGCATGTCCCAGTCCAGGTCCATGGTGCCGTCCTTGAGGTGGCCGGTGACCATGATCAGGGCCTGGGCGTGGTCGCGATGGGTGAGCGGGATGCCCGCGTAGGCCGCTACGCCTGCCGCTGCAGTGACCGCCGGGACGACCTGGAACGGCACGCCGTGCTCGCGCAGGGTCTCGATCTCCTCGCCGCCGCGACCGAAGATGAACGGGTCGCCGCCCTTCAGGCGCAGCACCCGCTTGCCTTCCTTGGCCAGGCGCACCAGCACCATGTTGATCTCGTCCTGGGGCACGGCGTGGTTGTCGCGTTCCTTGCCGACGTAGAAGCGGTCGGCGTCGCGCCGGCACATGTCGAGGATGGGCGGGCTGACCAGGCGGTCGTAGACCACCACGTCGGCCTGCTGCATCAGGCGCAGGGCGCGGAAGGTGAGGAGATCCGGGTTGCCCGGGCCGGCGCCGACCAGGTAGACCTCGCCGACACCGACCTCGGTGCTGCTGTCTTCCAGCATCCTGGCCAGGGTGTGTTCCGCTTCCTGCTCGCGGCCGGAGAAGACCATCTCGGCAACCGGCGACATCAGGGCGCGTTCCCAGAATTTGCGCCTGCCCTCGGTGGTCGGGAAGTGCTTGCGGACCTGTGACTTGAAACGGCCGGCCAAGGCAGCCAGGCGGCCGTAAGCGGCCGGAATCAGGGTCTCCAGGCGGGCGCGCAACAGGCGCGACAGCACCGGCGCCTCGCCGCCGCTGGACACCGCCACCACGACCGGGGAGCGGTCGATGATGCTGGGCATGATGAACGTGCATACCTCGGGCTTGTCGACCACGTTGACCGGTAGGTGACGCGCGCGGGCGGCCTCATAGACGGCCTTGTTGAGGGCATCGTCCGCACTGGCGGCGAAGACTACCTCGGCGCCGTCCAGGTGTTCGGGCTTGAAGGCCTCGCGGCGGTGGATGATGCGGTCGCTGCCTTTCGGGCCGGCATAGGCGTCGGCCAGTTCGCCAGGATCGACCACGGTGACCCAGGCGCCGGCGTTGATCAGCAGGGCGGCCTTGCGCGCGCCGACGTCGCCGCCGCCGACGACCAGGCCGTTCTTGCCCTTGAGGTCGAGGAATATCGGTAAGTAGTCCATAGTTTCAAAAAATAGATTCAAGTTTCAAGAAACAAGAGACAAGAAACACGGCGTAACTATGGCCTTGTGTCTTGTAACTTGCGGCTTGCATCTGTCAGCCGCCGCAACCACCGGAACCACAGCCGCCGGAACCGCAGCCGCCGCCGGCATTCTCGCCGCCCTCGCTGCTGCCGCAGCCGCCACCCTGATTGGGCATCAGAAAGACAAAGTGCGATTCGCCGTTTTCGGCCTCGGCAAAGTCGATGGTAACGCCGTTGAGGTATTCCGCACTGGCCGGATGGACCAACAGAGTGACGCCAAAGGATTCTATGATGCTGTCGTTGGTGCGTTCTTCATCGAAGCCCATGCCGAATTCCAGCATGCCGGCTTCATTGACCCGGGCGGCGATGCGCAGGCCCAGGTTTTCGGTGCCGGATTGCTGGGTGGCCTGGGCAATCTGCGCGGCGGCGGTTTTGGTTAGACTGATCATGCTGGTTTCCTTAATGTTTCGTCGCCGGGGCGACCTTAAAGTCCCCCTCCCCCGCTAGCGGGAGAGGGCCGGGTAAGGATGACGATCATGACGATAGCGGCTTCATGGTGTTCCGTGATGCTATGGTCATGGTCGTCGATTCAGGCGGCAATTCGCGCCGCCTGGTGTTGTTCGGCGTGGGCGCGGGCCTTGGCAATAAAGGGCGCGATCCAGCCGCGTGCGCCCGACCCGCGGCGATGACAATACGCGGCGAGCAGGTTCTTGTGGACGTAGCCGTCGTTGCGGCCGTCGATGCCCTGTCCACGCATCACCTTGTACGCATAGGTGAGGCCGGCAGGCAGGTTTTCCAAGTGGGAATGATGAAACTCGTGGGCGGGTATCTCGGAGGGCGAGGGCGAATCCAGGGGCGCGTCCCTGGTTGGCGCCAGGCTGGCATAGCCGCGGCCGACCGGTCGGCTGCCCAGGGCCGTATCGCCCGGGATCAGGCCGACCATCTTGCCCTGGCTGCCGTTCCAGGTGATCGAGCGGGACAGGTACATCAGGCCACCGCACTCGGCGAACGTAGGCAGGCCGGCTTCGACGGCGTCATTGATAGCCTGGAGCAGGGAGTGATTGGCTGACAATTCGGCGATAAATGATTCCGGAAAACCGCCGCCGATGATGAGACCGTCGACCTTGGGCAGTGTGGTGTCGCGCAAGGTATCGACCGGCACCAGTTCGATGCCGGAATCGCGCAGGGTATCGAGGTCTTCCTGGTAATAGAAGCCAAAGGCGCGATCAAGGGCGATGGCGATTTTAAGGTGTGGCCGTACCGGCGCCGCGGCCGGCGCCACCGGTACGGTGGCTGTCGGCGCCGTCGCGGCAACCTCGATCAGTGCATCCAGATCGACCTGGGCGGCAATACTGCGGGCAATGCCCTCGATAAGCCGTTCTGCCGCGGCCGACTCGTTGCCTGGGACCAGGCCGAGGTGACGTTCCTCGATGGCCAGACCGGGGTCCTTGTGAATCGCGCCCAGCACCGGCAGGTCGGTATAGTATTCGATGACCTGGCGCAGTTTATCTTCGTGGCGTGGGCCGCCCACCTTGTTCAGGATGATGCCGGCAATGTTCACCGCCGGGTCGAATGCCTGATAGCCGAGCAGTAGCGGTGCGACACCGCGCGTAGTCCCGATGGTGTCGATCACCAGCACGACGGGCAGGTTCAACTGCTTGGCCAGGGCGGCATTGCTGTCGGCACCTGTCAGGTCCATGCCGTCATAGAGGCCCTTGTTGCCTTCAACCAGGCTGATGTCAGCGGTCGTGGCATGGCGGGCATACAAGCTGTCGATTTCCGCGCGTTCCATCATGCGGAAATCCAGGTTGTAGGAGGGCCTTCCGGCGGCCAGGCCGTGCCAGATCGGGTCGATGTAGTCAGGCCCCTTCTTGTAGGCCTGTACGGCCAGGCCGCGATCCCTCAGGGCACGACATAAGCCCAGCGTGACGGTGGTCTTGCCGGAGGATTTGTGGGCGGCGGAGATGTACAGGCTGGCCATGGCTGAATTGTAACAAAAAAAGCCGACTAAATAAGTCGGCTTTTTCGGGTGTGCGCAGAACCGTGCCTAATTCTTGCAGGCATCAAGGTCGATGTCCTTGAAGTCATCCTCGGGCATGAACTTGAGCACACGTACCGCAATAACGGTGATCAGGAAGGCGATAGCGATGCCGCCGACCCCCAGCAGCATTTCCCACAGTGACGGCGTATAGGCATGCACGACGCCGTCGAAGAAACTGCTCGATTGCGCATAACCCGGGAACAGGTTGAGCGGGAAGGCCTGTCCGCCGATGATGGTCACGTACATCTGGGCGTGACCGCCGATCAACACCAGCAACGCGGCCAGGAACACCCGCGGCGGGGATTTGCGGGCGCCGGGGCTGAAGATCATCAGCAGCGGCAGGACGCCGCCGAGCAAGACCTGGCCGCCCCAGAACAGCAGGGGGTAGATGCCGCCTTCGAGCAGAAGGAAACGCTCGAAATCCCACTGCTTGGCGAAGTAGATGTTGGTCAGGTGCAGCACGGCGGTGAAGTACAGGCCGGCGCCGACGAATATGGCCAACAGGTTCTTCAGACGGCACAGGATGCGCTCATCGACTTCGATGTTGTTCCACTTGTACATCACCGACTGCACCACGATGAAGGCGGCGAGACCGTAGGCAAACGAGTAAATGATGAACATCGGGGCGTACAGGGCCGAGTTGTAGCCGGCCCGGGCGACCAGGAAGCCGAAGATTGAACCGGTCGCGGTGGTCAGGGCCAGACGCCACAGGAAGGCCAGCAGTCCCACCGGCTTGGAGTACTGCTTCAGGTTCTTCGACATCAGGGTGATCAGATACAGCCCGACAATGGCAAAGAAACCGTTGTAGAACAGCACGTTGACAGCGAAGATGGACTTGAAGTTGTAGTGGGTCATCGCCACGATCAGGCGGTCGGGCCGGCCCAGGTCGAGTACCACGCCACCGAGGCCACCAGCCAGCATGGCAATGGCGAGCATGCCCGACAGGGGGGCGCGCGCCTTGTACATCTTCTTGCCGAACACCGAGCCGATGGAAGCGACGTTGAGTACGCCCGATGCGGCGACGATCAGGAAGATCGCGAACACATGTGGCAAACCCCAGACGACCTGGTTGTCCATGCCGGTCACAATGTGACCGTGGTGCTCGATATAGAAGAACGCGGCCAGGGTGCCCAGTAATACCACCCCGCCCATGACCAGCAAGGTCCAGAATTCCGAACTCTTGGCGCAACTCCGATTCATGCAAACGTTTTCGGCCATGGCTTAGATTCCCTGATAACGGACGCCGGTGTTCAGGCCCAGATCGGCACGAACCTCGGTAGTGGCGTAGGACTGCATGGCACGGGCGATGTCGCTGTTCGGATCCTTCAGGTCGCCGAACATCATGGCCATGTGGCCGTCCTTGCTGCAGGCCTCGACGCAGGCGGGCGTTTCGTCGCGGTCGACGCGCTGCACACAGAAGGTGCACGACTCGACGCAACCCTGGCCGCGTGGCACTTCGGGATTCTGGTCGGTAAGCGGTTCATGCACGAAGGAGCGCGCCTTGTACGGGCAGGCCATCATGCAGTAGCGGCAGCCGATGCAGATGTGACGGTCGACCAGGACGATACCGTCGGCACGCTTCATCGAGGCGCCGGTCGGACAAACGTCGACGCAGGGCGGGTTCTCGCAATGCTGGCAGAGCATCGGCAGATTGTGCTCGGCACCCGTCTGCAGGTTCTTGATGTGCATCTTGCGGATCCACTGGGAATCCTGGGGACCGGTCTGGCCGGACAGGCCGTTCTCGGTGGCGCAGGCGGTGGTGCAGGAATTGCAGCCATCGGCACACTTGCCGGTGTCGATGAGCATGCCCCAGCGCACCGCGGTGCTGGCAGGTGCGTCGGGTGCCTTGCCGTGTGCCGAGATACCATAGAACAGCACGCCCGGCGCCAGGGCGACGCCCGCGAGGCCGACGCCAACCTTGAGAAAGTCACGCCGGTCGCCGTCGGCGGCCTCATGAACTTGCTTGTTTTGCTCGCTCATTGCAGTTGTCCCCCGGGTTGTACAGAGGTCATCATGGGCGATGGCTGACTCGCCGTGGCCGGCATGACTTTGGCTTTGGCGGGTTTCTTGGCATGGCAGTCCCAGCAGTCCAACTTGACGGCGGCGAAGGCATGGCAAGTATCGCAATCCGTCTTGGCCACGCCGTTGTCGTTGCTGGAATGACATTCCATGCAACGCTTCAGGCCGAATTCGCCGGACCGGATGCCTCGGTGCATGGTGTCGTCACGCTGATGCTTCAGCAAATCGGGATGGTGACGCATCATGTACTCATCATCCTTGATGCAATGATCGCCCTTCGCTTGCGCGATTGTCGGCTCGGGTTTGTTTACACCTGCCGCCGCGTTCGGGGTTTGCGCAACGAGCAGCGCGGAGGCCCCGAGCAGGGCGGCGAGGCGGAGCCAGTGGCCCAGTCTCGCCATGCCTGTCATGTTCAGTCACCCATACCCATTTGGATATAACCAGTCGGGCAGACGTCGGCGCAGATGTGGCAGCCGATGCACTTGGCATAGTCGGTGTCCACGTAGCGGCCGGTAGTCGGGCCGTCCTTCTTCTTGACCTTGAACACGGCAGTCTGCGGGCAGTAGATGACGCAGTTGTCGCATTCGAAGCAGAGGCCGCAGGACATGCAGCGCTTGGCTTCGGCTACGGCGCTCTTCTCGTCCAGGGAGAGCAGGCGATCCTGGAAGTTGCCCAGGGCGGAGTCCTTGTCCAGCACGATGACCTCGCGCTTCAGGCGCGGGGTGGTGGCGAAGTGGCCCAGAAACAGCTGGGTGGACGGGATGATGTAGCGTTGGGAACGGTCCTCAAAGTTGTGGATGGCGTCCTTCCAAGTGTCAGTACCGTTGACCTGACCCTTGTGCTCGTTGTACTCGTGGCCGGTTTCCAGCCACTTGCGCACCAGGTCCCAGTGGTCGACGTCGACCTTGGGCCGCTTGTCCACGGCCTCGCCGCGTAGATGGGCATCGATGCCGTCGGCACAGATGCGGGCATGGCCGATAGCGGTGGTCAGCAGGTGCGGACGGATCACGTCGCCGGCGACGTAGACATTTTCCTTGCCGGGGAAGCGGTAGTTCTTGTCGGTCTTGATCAGGCCATTGTTGTTGTTGAAGCTTTCCAGGCCGGTGAAGTCGACCGCCTGGCCGATGGCGGAGACGATCAGGTCGCCGGTGATGTCCTGCTCGGTGCCTTCGATGATCTTGGTTTCCTTGCCGACCATCTCGAACTGCGCCACGCGCAGGGCGGTGGCACGGCCGTCCGGGCCCTTGACCACGCCGACCGGGGTGACCCCGCCGACGATGGCGATGCCTTCGGCCTGGGCCTGCTCGATCTCGTGCTTGTTGGCGGCCATCTTGTCGACCGTGGCGCGGGAGATCAGGACCACCTCGACACCCTGGCGGGCGGCGATGGAGGCGACGTCATGGGCGGTTTGGCCGGCCAGGACGTTCTCCGGCAGGTCCTTCTCGGAGGCGTTGGTGATCTTGCCGAGACGGCGGGCGACCGTGGCGACGTCGATGGAGGTGTCGCCACCGCCGATGACCACCACCTTGTTGCCGACGTGCTGCAGGCGGCCTTCGTTGAAGGCGCGCAGGAAGGACATGGCGGTCACGCAGTTGGGCGCGTCGGCGCCGTCGACCGGCCGGGCGCG